>NZ_CAXYKL010000093.1:0-34774 GCF_964277725.1 uncultured Novosphingobium sp.
ATCGGCGCGCTTACCCGCTAAGCGCGCCTCTCCCGCGATGGGGCGTCGCCAAGTGGTAAGGCACCGGTTTTTGGTACCGGCATTCGCAGGTTCGAATCCTGCCGCCCCAGCCAGCGGTTTTTCGCGAATCGTTGCCTATCGATCGCACCGCCATAAGCGGCGTTCCGCACGCACTTTCAGCAGAATTGAATTACTCAGGGCAGGACGTGGTCGATCGGGCTTGATTGCACCTTTGCCTGCGGAATGGCCTCTGTCCCGACAACGAACTTGACCCTGCGCGGCAGCGTCGGCGCGAAACGGCGCAAGGCGTCCATCAGAAAAGCGTCGAAGAAATGCCCGCCGCACTGAAACTAGGAATTATGACGCCGACGGCGCTGGTGACGTACACGGCCAAAGTCGCGACTTGAAAGCGCCGTTCGATCATCAGGTCCTCGGGACGGAAGCCTCCACCCTCCCCGCTCTAACGGCGGCGTAAGGCGGCAGCAATCCCTCCCACCGGAAATCCCTCAGGTGCGGAAATCCCTCAGGTGCGGAAAACCGTCACGCCGTGAGATCCGGCCCCAGGGCATCGGCAAGGATGACCATGAAACGGTCTTCCTTGTCTTTCCAGATGCAGCGCGGTTCCCAGCCACCGCCCAGCAGCAGCGTGGTCGCGCCCCGCTCATCGTACTTATGGCTGTTTTCCGTGTGAATGGTTTCACCGGACGCCATGGCGAAGCAATAGCCATCTACGGTGAAAGAGATGTCCTGCAGAGCTTCCAGATGCATCTCGATCCGGGCGCGCTCATCGTTCCACACCGCGCGGTGGCGCAGGGCGTAGGCGGGAATCGTGCCATCCAGTTCGCGGTTGATACGGTGAGCCAGATTGAGATTGAAGGCAGCGGTCACGCCCATGGCGTCGTCATAGGCGGCGGTCAGGGTGCTTTCGGCCTTGATCCGGTCCATGCCGATCAGCAGCATCGATCCGTTGCCCAGCGTCTCGCGCATGGTGCGCAGCAAGTCGATTGCCGCGGCAGGCTCCATGTTGCCGATGGTGGAGCCAGGGAAGAAGCCCAGCCGATCACGTCCGGCCAGAGCCTGCGGGATTTTCGCGGGCGCGTTGAAATCGGCTTCCACCGGATGGATCGGCAGTGCTGGATACCGCGCAATCAACGGCGCGCAGGATTCGCGTAGGAAATCACCTGAGATATCGATCGGCACGTAGCCGGCAGCATCGATGCGATCGAGCAGCAGCGGCGTCTTTGTGGCGCTGCCTGCGCCAAACTCTACGACGACGCGACCGCGGCCCACAGCCTGCGCGATTTCCCCGCAATGTTCGGTCAGAATGCTGACTTCGGTGCGAGTGGGATAATATTCGGGAAGAACGGTAATCTCTTCGAACAGCTCACTGCCGCGGTGATCGTAGAACCAGCGCGCCGGTATCGCCTTGCGCGCCTGGGACAAGCCGGAGAGGACATCGCTGCGAAATTGCGAGCCGAGCCCGATGTCGCCTAGGTCTTCGTCGATCAGCAGTGCTGCGGTGGCCATCGTCATACGTCCTTGGCGAGGCGCAGGCCAGTGAACTGCCAGCGCTGGTGAGGATAAAAGAAATTGCGGTAGCTGGATCGCGAATGCCCGCGCGCGGTGGCGCAGCTCGCTCCGCGCAGCACGAACTGCCCGCTCATGAACTTGCCGTTGTATTCACCCACCGCGCCATTTGCCGGCCGAAAGCGCGGATAGGGAAGGTAGGCGGAGCGGGTCCATTGCCACGTACTGCCGAACAAGGCGTTGCTTGGCACTGGATTTACAGAGGCACCCACGTCCAACTGCTGGCCGCCGCTCGCATCATGCGATTGTCCGATGGCTTCCCACTCAAACTCGGTCGGCAACCGCATGCCCGCCCAGGAAGCAAAGGCGTCAGCCTCGTAGTACGAGATATGGGTGACCGGGGCATCGGGGTCTCGGGCCAACCAGCCGGACAAAGTGAACGCCTCATCATCGCGCCAATACATCGGAGCGGAAACGCCCTCTGCGTTGACCCAGGCCCAACCATCTGACAACCAGAGCGACGCCGTGCGGTAACCGCCGTCCGCGATGAACGCCGCCCAATCCCGATTGGAGACGAGGCTGCCGGCAAGAGCGAACGGCTCCAGCAGTACTCGGTGCGAAGGCCCTTCATTATCGAATGCGAAGCCCGCCCCGTCATGACCGATTCGGGCGATCCCGCCGGGATGCTCGTACCAATCGGGGGCATCTTTCTCCGTAGGAGCAAAGGGAGCCGCATCGGCGAATGCCGGACCCAAGGGATTGCACCACAGCGCATGCTTGATGTCCGTCAGCAGCAGCTCCTGATGCTGCTGCTCATGATGAATGCCCAGTTCAACCAGCACGGAGACGTCCGGGCGGTCCAGCAACGCCTGCATCGCTTGGTCCACGTGCCTGCGCCAATCCAGGATCTCATCCAACGATGGGCGCGACAGCAGTCCGCGCGCCGCACGGGCATGCCGGGCGCCTTCGGCTTCGTAATAGGAATTGAACAGGAACGGCCAACGCTCATCAAACCTGGCGTAGCCCGGCAAGTGATCGCGCAGCAGGAAGGTTTCGAAAAACCATGTTGTGTGAGCCAGATGCCATTTTGCGGGCGAGGCATCCGGCATCGACTGGATCGTGGCGTCGGCATCGCTGAGCGATACGACGAGCGCCTCGCTAAGGCGCCGCGTGGCGTTGAAACGTTCGGCCTGAGAATACCCCTGGCACGCTCCACTTGTCGTAGTCGCAGCCTGCATGAACCGTTGAACGGACCTGGCGCGATTATGCTCCCGCGTTTTTCCATGCCCAACAGGACACTAGCCCTGGCGCGATTATTGAGAACCGCGCCAGGGACTTGGATTTTCGCGACCTACCAGATTCGCACGCGATCCTGCGGCGGCAGATAAAGCTTGTCACCCGGCTTCACATTAAACGCCTTGTACCACTCATCGAAGTTACGGACGATGCCGTTGACGCGCACGTTGTTGGGTGAGTGCGGATCGATGATGAGATACTGGCGCGCCTGCTCTTCCCGAATGTTCTGCCGCCACACTTGCGCCCAAGCCATGAAGAAGCGCTGATCGCCGGTGGTGCCGTCGATCACCGGAGCGGGCTTTCCATTCAGCGACAGCTTGTAAGCGCGATAGGCCAGGCTGAGGCCACCCAGATCGCCGATGTTCTCACCCATCGTCAGCTTGCCGTTGACGCAGGTCTTGCCGTCATCCCACGGACAGAAGGCGTTGTATTGCGCCTCCAGCTTGTCCTGCAGCTTCTGGAAGTTGGCCTTGTCCTGCGGCGTCCACCAGTCGCGAAGGTTGCCCTTCCCGTCGGACTTGGCCCCCTGGTCGTCGAAGCCATGGCCCATCTCGTGCCCGATCACCGCGCCGATGCCGCCATAGTTCACGGCCGGATCGGCTGAGACGTTGAAGAAGGGCGACTGCAGGATCGCGGCCGGGAACACGATCTCGTTGAACGGAGGGTTGTAGTACGCGTTGACCACTTCGGGCAGCATGTACCATTCCGTGCGATCCACCGGCTGACCCAGGCGGCGCAACTGGTCCTGCTGCTGCCACGCCTGCGCGGAAAGCGCATTCCCCAGCGCATCCGTGGGCGAGATCGTCAGGCCGGCATAAGTCTTGTACTGATCGGGCGCGCCGATCTTGGATACGAACGCATCCAGCTTCGCCTCGGCCTCTTGCCGCGTGGCCGGGCTCATCCACGAAAGATCGGTCAGGTTGGCGGCCATCGCCTTGCGCAAATTGCCGACCAGGCTTTCCATCGCCGCCTTCTGCGCGGGCGGATAGTATTTCTGAGCATAGACCTTACCCAGCAGTTCGCCGATCTGCCCTTCCACGGCGGAGATGCCGCGCTTCCAGCGGGGGCGCTGCTCGGGCTGGCCGCTCAACACCTTGCCGTAGAACGCGAAGTTCGCGTTATCGATGTCGCTGGGCAGATATGACGCATGGCCGATAAGGAACTGGCTGCTGACCCACGCCTGCCATGTGGCCACCGGAACTTCGTGCAGCAGCTTCATCGTAGCGGGCAGACCGCCGCCCAGCAGCGTCTTCGCTTGCTCGGGCGTGATCCCGGCCGCCTGTAGCTCCTGCGCGGAGGGCGGCATCTGGCTGGCGACGGCGTATGTCGGGTTTACGCCAAGGGCCCTGAACAAGGCGTCCATTTCACCGGGCTGGCCCAGCGCCTGGGCTTCCTGCACGGTCAGCTTGTTGTAGGTGAGGTCGCGGTTGCGCTGCGCGGCGCGGTCCCACTGGGCCTGCGCCATCCGCGTTTCCAGCGCCAGCACCGATTTGGCCGTGCCGCCGGCATCGGCATAGCCTAGCTTGCCGAACAGGAACGTCAGGTAATCCAGGTATTTCGCCCGGATTTCCACCGACTTGACGTCATCCTTCAGGTAGTAATCCCGATCCGGCAAGCCAAGGCTGCCTTGCGAGATCGACAGCGCATTGATGTCGCTCTGCTTGGGATCGGGCTCCACGCTTACGTCGATCGGCGACGCGAAGCCGGGCTGCGCGAACACGGTCATCAGCTTGAGCGGCGTGTCCGCCGCCTTGATTTTCGCAAGGTATGGCTGGACCGGCGCCATGCCCCGCGCGTTGATCGCATCGACATCGAGAAAAGCGGTATAGGCATTCGCGATCCGCGCCTCGTCGGTGCCCGGCGCGGGCTTGGCCGCGACCAAGCCGTCCAGAATGCCGTGGATGCGCTGGATCGAAAGATCGTTGAGCGTATTGAAGGAATCGGTCTTAGTCTTGTCAGCCGGTATCGCATGCTGATCGGCCCACTTGCCGTTTACGTACCGCGCGAAGTCGTCACCCGGCTTCACCGATCGATCGATGTACTGGGTCTGGATGCCGAACTTGCCGAAGTCGAGATCGGCCGCGGACACCATATCTCCGGCCTTGGGCGCGGCAGTCTGCGCCATCAGCGGCGCAGCGCCGGCAACAGCGACGAAAGAGGTGGCGGCAAGCAGGTGTTTGAAGCGAAAAGCCAAGACCCCGGGTCCTTTCCAAGCGAATGCGGCGACATAGCGCCGCCAAGCGGCTCCGAACGGGCCGCAGGATAGGGTGTGACTTAGTTGGTCAGGACGGACTTTCCAGTCCCATGATTGCGTTGCTTCCGGCGGGTAGGCGCTAGGCCCGCGTCATGTCGAACTGCAGGGAAGCCAACCGCGCATAGAGACCACCTGCCTCGCTCAACTGGGCATGGGTGCCTTCCTCGACGATGCGTCCCTCATCCATCACCACAATGCGGTCCGCCTGCCGCACGGTGGCGAGGCGATGGGCGATGACCAGCGTGGTGCGGTTCTGCATCAGCCGGTCCAGCGCATCCTGCACCAGCCGTTCGCTTTCTGCGTCCAGTGCGCTCGTCGCCTCGTCCAGCAGCAGGATCGGCGCGTCACGCAGGATCGCCCGTGCGATGGCCAAGCGCTGGCGCTGCCCGCCGGAGAGGCGCGCCCCCCCCTCGCCCAGGAACGTGTCCAGACCATCCGGCAGATCGCGCAGGAAGCCCTCCGCGTTGGCGGCACGAGCGGCTTGCCAGATTTCTTCGTCGCTGACGTCCCACCGGCCATAGCGCAAGTTATCACGCGCATCGGCGGCGAACAGCACGCCCTCCTGCGGAACCAGCGCGATGCGGCGGCGGATGTCGGCGGGGTCGGCCGAAGTCAGCGGCACGCCATCGACCTTGATCGCGCCTTGCTGCGGATCGTAGAAACGCTCCGCCAGCAGGAATAGCGTGGACTTGCCCGCGCCCGAAGGCCCCACGATCGCCACCGTCTCCCCCGGTTCGACCTTGAGCGAGAAATCGCGCACCGAGGCCTGGGTGGGCCGGGAGGGGTAGCGGAAAATCACCCGCTCGAACGTGATCTGCCCACGCGGCGGCTGCGGCAGCGCGACAGGGCGCGCGGGTGGCGCGATGACCGGGCGTTCAGCCAGCAGTTCGGCCAGCCGCCCGGCAGCGCCCGCGCCGCGCACCAGATCGCCGTACACCTCGGCCAGGGAGCCGAATGCCCCCGCGACGATACCGCCGGTCACCACGAAAGCGGCGATGGTGCCGCCGGTCAGCGTGCCGTTCGCCACGTCGATCGCGCCGCGCCACATCAGCAAGGTGATAGAGCCGAAGATCAGAAAGATGATCACCGCCGTCATGATCGCGCGGATCGCGATGCGGCGCTTTGCGGTGGCGAAAGTCTCCTCCACGGCATGGCTGAAACGCCCGGCTTCGCGCCCTTCCTGGTTGAACGCCTGCACCACCCGCAGCGCACCCAGCACTTCGGAAACGAGCGCGCCGATCTCGGCCACGCGGTCCTGACTGGTTCGCGAAACCGCGCGAAGCCGGCGGCCAAAGAGCGTGATCGGCAGCACGATCAGCAGGATCGCCGCCACCAGGCCCAGCGTCAGTTGCGGCGCCAACACGAACAGGTACGCCACGCCGCCCAGCGCCATGATCACATTGCGCAGCGCCACGGACACGGTGGAGCCGACCACCTGCTCGATGATGGAGGTGTCCGCGGTCAATCGCGAGGCGATTTCCTTGGGGCTGTTCTCCTCGAAGAAGCTGGGAGAAAGGCGCAGCAGGTTGTTCTGCACATCAAGCCGGATGTCCGCCACCACGCGCTCGCCAAGCCAGGAGACGCTATAGAAGCGAAACGCAGTGCCGATCGCCAGCACGGTTACGATCAGCAGCAGATATTCGAACCACCGGCCGATATCGGCCGGATTGCCGCCTTGGCCAAAGCCGCGGTCGATCACCAGGCGAAAGCCTGCCGGTATCGCCAAAGTGGCGCTAGCCGTTACCACCAGGGCGACGCCGGCGATCACCAGACGGCCGGGATAAGCCAGCAACCGGCTCCAGACCATGCGCAAGGGGGAAAGGCCGCGCCGCCCTCCCCGGCGTGTCGTGGCGGTTGCTCCCGTCATTTCGCCTTCGCCCGCGTCTGGCGTGGCGGAGCCCATTGCCGTGTCCATGCCCGTGGCCTCTAATCGGTCACGCAAGGCAAAGAAAGGGTATCTTCAGGGTGCGCTGTTACTTTGGCGCATCGCCCACAAAGGCAAATGCCGCATTGCACAATGAACGTAGGCACACCATGTGCGTTTACGCTATGAACGCGCCCAAGTGGCGCACCATCGCCGCAAGGAGATCCGCTCGTGCTTTACAATGCCTATGAGCTTCAACGCACGCTTCTGAGCGGGGCATCGGCGTGGGCCTCGATCAGTTCCGAGGTCCTGTCCAATCCCGCGCTGCCGGCCGGTTACTTCGGGTTTGGCCCGGTACTGGCTTCCGCGCTGGAAGTGTTCGCACATGCAGCAGCGCCGCGTGGCAAGCCGCCTTTCGGCATCACCTCGACTCAGGTGGACGGCAAGACCTACGGTGTCACCGAATCGATCGTACTGCAGCGCCCCTTCGGCGATCTGCTGCGTTTTGAGCGTGACGATCTGCCGGCTGACGCGCCCAACCTGTTGATCGTGGCGCCGATGAGCGGCCACTACGCTACCCTTCTACGCGGCACGGTCGCCCGGATGGTGGAATCGGCCCGCGTCTACATCACGGACTGGGCCGACGCGAAACTGGTGCCGACCGAAGCGGGCCGCTTCGACCTGGACGATTACATCGACTACGTGATCGGCTTCATCGAACACATCGGCCCCAATACGCACATGCTGGCGGTGTGCCAGCCTTCAGTGCCGGCATTGGCGGCCGCCGCGATCATGAATGCGGACGAGCATCCATCTCGCCCTGCATCGCTGACGATGATGGGCGGCCCGATCGACACGCGCGAAGCACCCACCAGCGTTAACGACCTGGCGATGCAACAGCCCCTCGCCTGGTTCCGCACCAACGTGATCGCCACCGTGCCCTCCACTTATCCGGGTGCGGGACGCCGCGTCTATCCGGGCTTTCTGCAACTCGCCGGCTTCATGTCGATGAACCTTGGCAACCACATGATGAGCCACTGGGCGATGTTCCAGCATCTCGTGCGCGGCGACGAGGACAGCGCGGACGCGACCAAGGCTTTCTATGACGAATACCGTTCCGTCTGCGACATGACGGCGGACTTCTATCTCCAGACGATCGAGCACGTCTTCCAGAAGCACTCGCTGCCCAAGGGCGAATTCTACCATCGCGGGTCGCTGATCGATCTGGGCGCGATCAAGGACACCGCGATCCTGGCGATCGAGGGCGAAAACGATGACATTTCCGGCTTGGGCCAGACCCGCGCCGCGCTACATCTCGCCACCAATCTGTCGGACGATAAGAAGAAGTACTTCATGGCCCCCGACGTAGGCCACTACGGCATCTTCAACGGCAGCAAATGGCGAAACAACATCGCTCCGGTGCTGGAAAGCTGGATGGCCCAGCATCGTACCATTGGCGAGCCGGCGGACGCCTGAAGCCGCCGCCGATCGGCTGGCCATGCTGCCCTTCACGGGTAGGTATCGCCGGCCGGTCTGGCGCGGTTAAGCAAAATCCGCTAGAATTGCGGCATGGATCAAGCGCTGGGTCGACGTAGGCTTTTGAAGGGTTCGATGATGGTGGGCGCGGGGCTACTGGCTCCGGGCCTTATCTCTCGTGCCTCTGCCCAGGACTTGCGCAGTCTGGGCCTTCCTGTGCCTGGCGGGCATGGCGTGATGCCGGGTGATCCAGCGACGATGCCGGAAATCGCCCCGGTCAGCCCTGCCTTTACGCCGCCGCCCTCCCCGGTCGGCACGCCAGAATACAATCGACGTGTCCTGGCCGCCGCCCAGCGTCAGGTCGAGCGGGTGCGCAACAAGCTGTGGCGCACCGATCTTGTGGGCATCGCCGATTTCTCCCGACCATCGTGGGAGCCGCGCCTACACTTCGCCAACCTGGAAAATGGCACGGTCCGCTCTTTCCTGGTGGCGCACGGCAAAGGCTCGGACCCGGCGCATCAAGGTTGGCTGCAGTCCTTCTCCAGCCAGTACGGCTCGCTCGCTACCTCGCGCGGAGCCTATCTCACGTGCGAGTGGTACACCGGCAAGTACGGCACATCGATCCGGCTGGTCGGCCTCGATCCAGATAACACCACCGCTCTGGAACGCATGATCGTGATGCATTCCGCGTGGTACGTCGATCCCGGCATGATCACGAAGTGGGGCAAGATCGGCCGGAGCGATGGCTGCTTCGCCATGGCCCCGGCGGACTTCAACGAAGCGCTGTGGCATCTCTCCGGCGGACGGCTGTTATTCGCTGACAGGATCGTTTGACCCCGCGCACACGTAGCGCTGGCCAAACGCCCATCCTATATGCGGGCGCAATGTTATCGCCCCCTGACGCCGCACCAGATAATCCACTGCTCGCAGGGGCGGACTGGCCGACTTTCGGCTGGAGTGACGATATCCGCCCGGCTCTCGCCAAGGCCGTCGCCGATGGCCAGGCTGCTGCCTTGGCAACGCTCTACAAGGTGGAAGGCAGCGCCCCGCGCGGGCCCGGTGCGCAAATGCTGTTCGTAGGCAACGTGGCGACGGGATATTTCTCGGGTGACTGCATCGAAGGCGACGTGGCCGGCCATGCCCGTCAAGTGCTGGCAGATGGCGTTCCCCAGCGCCTGCACTATGGCATGGGCAGTCCGTGGATCGATATCCGCCTGCGCTGCGGCGGCGCGCTGCATGTGCTGGTGGAAAGATTGCTGCCTGACAGCCCGGCCGTTCGCGCGCTGCTGAACGAGGGCGCGGCCCGGCGATCGCGCATCTGGCGAACAGACGGGGTTCGGCAGGAGCTAGGGGACGGCGATCTGCCCCTCCTCTCGTTGCAAGAAGAGCCCTTTGCGCTGGCGCGGCGCTACGACCCCGCCCGGCGTCTGGTCGTGACCGGGGGCGATCCGGGCGCGCTGGCCCTGGCCCGGCTGGCGATGGATGCGCGGTTCGAAACGGTCCTGATACGGCCCCATGGACCACACACCCCGCCGCCCTTTCCTGTATCCCGCTATATGCGCGAACCGATAGAGCAGGCACTGGAGGTCATCGGCCTGGACCGTTGGACTGCTTACGTCGGCGCCACGCATGAGGATGAGCACGATCTGGCTGGATGCCTGTCCGCACTGCGCGGCGATACGGCTTACGTTGCTATGATAGGTGCGAAATCGCGCGCGCCCGCTCGACTCGCCGCGTTGCAAGCGGCGGGCGCATCGGAGGCGGAGTTGGCCCGATTGCATCTCTCGCCCGGCGTCAGCGGTCTGGGCAAGGCGCCATGGGAAGTGGCGACCGGCATTCTGGCGGAGGTGATGCAGGCGCTTAACCCGGCACGGGAACGGGCGTGACTTATGCCGCGGTGGTGCTGGCGGCAGGCTCGGCCCGGCGCTTTGGCAGCGACAAACTCTCCGCGCCATTTCGCGGCGAACCGCTGGTATATCATGCGATCCGCGCCGCCCGCGCCGCGCCGGTGGAACGGGTGATCGTGGTGGCCCATCCCACGCTCGCTATCGGCGCTTGGCCCGGATCGCCTGTGGTGTCCGTTGAACAGATCGCCAGTCCCGCGCTTTCGGCGTCGCTGCAAGCAGGAATTCGCGCGGCGGGTGATGTCGAGGGCGTCTTCGTGTTCCTGGGAGACATGCCGCTGGTGCCACACGACGCCGCGGCTGCACTGGCGGCGCGGCTTGGCGATGCTTATGCAGCCCTCCCTCGCCAAGGCGGCAAGCCGGGCCATCCCGTCCTCCTCTCTCGCCGCGCGCTGGGTGACATCCCTGCCCTCTCAGGCGACGCCGGGGCAGGAAAACTGCTCAAGGCGCGTGACGACGTGGTGTTCTGGGACTGCGACAGCCCCTTCATCCATGCCGATGTCGATTGCCCAGGGGATCTGGCCGGCCTTCCAGCGCGATAACGGGAATCACGCCCGGCCGGTGGTGTTCGCCAGAAAAGAAGGGTCGATGCCGTCGGCGCGCCAGGTGCTGGTCCAACGGGCATCGGTCGGCGTGTCGAACAAGATCTCGCGATGGCCACCCGCTGCGTACCAGCCGTGCTGGCGCATCTCGCCTTCCAACTGCCCCGCGCCCCATCCGGCATAGCCCAGCGCGATCAGCCAGTGCCTGGGTCCACGCCCCTCGGCGATGGCCCGCAGCACATCGAGCGAGGCCGACAAGGCGCACAAGGGCTCAACCGCGATCGTGTCCTGCCCACCCCAATCCGTGGAGTGCAGCACGAAGCCTCGGCCAGGCTCCACCGGTCCACCATGATGGACTTCGCGATCCGGCGCATCGCCGGGATCGATGCCCACTTCCTCCAGCAAGCCGCGAAACCGCACGCCATCGCGGATATGGCCGATGCCAATGCCCAACGCGCCATGCTCGTCATGCACGCACATGACGTTCACCGATCGCTCGAAGCGCGGATCATACATGCCGGGCATCGCCAGGAGGATACGTCCGGAAAGATACTGCCCTTCGGTCACTGCACGGGATTTAGACCGTTCGGCGGGCGTGGCAAGCCATGGCCGCTCAGCCTCCCATGGGCATCATGTTGGTGTTCAGGTGATACATGATCCAGATCGACCCGCCGATCGTCAGCACCGCGATCACGGCGGTGAACAGGAACGCCAAGAGGCTCCACCCGCCCTCCGCCCGTGTATCCAGATGGAGGAAGCACACTACGTGGACGACGATCTGCACCAGCGCCATCGCGAAGATCAGCACGACGGTGGTAGTGCGATCCAGCACCCCGTCCATCACCAGCCAGAACGGCAGGATAGTCAGCACGATCGCCAGCAGGGTGCCGATGCGATAGCCCCGGCGACCGCCATGAGCGTGCCCCGGATCTTGCGCGGCGTTCATCGTAGAACTCCCAGCAGATAGACGAAGGTGAAAACCCCGATCCAGATGATGTCCAGAAAATGCCAGAACATGGACAGGCACATCACCCGGCGCTTCATCGGTTCGATCAGGCCATGTTGCGTCGTCTGGACAAGCAGCACCACCATCCAGATCAGCCCAAAGAATACATGCGCCCCGTGCGTGCCGACCAGCGCGAAGAAGGCTGAAAGGAAAGCGCTACGCTGCGGACCTGCCCCCTCGTTGATCAGGTGATGGAACTCATAAAGCTCGACGCCCAGGAACGCCGCACCCAATAGGCCGGTCGCCACCAGCCAGGCGCGCATGGGACCGACGCGGCCCGCCTCCATATGCGGCATCGCCTCGCCAAAGGTGATCGAGGACGCCAGCAGCAGCGCGGTGTTGATCGCCACCAGCTTGAGATCGAATATCTCGCTAGGGACGGGGCCTCCGGCATAGCTGGTGCTGACCACGCCATACATGGCGAACAGCGACGCGAAGATGAGCGCGTCGCTCATCAGGTAGATCCAGAAACCCAGCGCGGTCGGGCCGCTGTGCCCCGCGCCGTGATCCTCGTCCTCGCTGACGTGCCAGACGATCGGGGTCTCGTCGGAAGTCGCCCCGCTCATGTCAGGGCTCCCCGTTCATGCCAGTGCGCCTCGGTCCTGGCCACTTCATCGGGCGGAATGACATAATCGCGATCGATGAAGAAGGTATGGCCAATCGCAACCGCCAGCAGCCCGACGAAGGCCAGCGCAGCCAGCCACCAGATATACCAGATCATGCCAAAACCCATCACCAGCGCCAGGCCGGAGATCAGCACGCCCGATGCGGTGTTACCCGGCATATGAATCGGCCGATAGCCGTCCGCCGGGCGTTCGTATCCCCGCCGCTTCATGTCGTACCACGCGTCCAGTTCATGGATCATCGGCGTGAAAGCGAAGTTGTAGTGCGGCGGCGGTGAACTAGTGGACCATTCCAGCGTGCGGCCTTCCCATGGATCGCCCGTGGTATCGGCCAATCGCCGGCGGTGCTTCACGCCCATGACGATGCTCATGATGAAGC
The DNA here is from genome assembly GCF_964277725.1 of uncultured Novosphingobium sp. Taxonomy (NCBI): domain Bacteria; kingdom Pseudomonadati; phylum Pseudomonadota; class Alphaproteobacteria; order Sphingomonadales; family Sphingomonadaceae; genus Novosphingobium; species uncultured Novosphingobium sp. Next base: position 12,872 of record NZ_CAXYKL010000093.1, read on the forward strand.
CGAAGATGCCGATGGCGATGATCACAACCCCCACCATCGCGACAATGAAGTAGGGCTGTAGGCTGACGTCATCGAAGTGATTGACCCGGCGGGTGGTGCCCATCAGGCCCACCACGTACATCGGCGTCCAGGCGATCCAGTAGCCGATCACCCAGCCCCAGAAACCCACCTTGCCCCAGAACGGATCGAGGATGAAGCCGAAGGCCTTGGGGAACCAGTAGACGATGCCGGCGAACAGCCCGAACAGGACACCGCCGATGATTACGTTGTGGAAGTGGGCGACAAGGAACAGCGAATTGTGCAGCACGAAATCGGCCGGTGGGATTGCCAGCAGCACGCCGGTCATCCCGCCCACGGTGAAGGTCAGCATGAATGCCACCACCCACATCATCGGCAGGTCGAAGCGGATATCGCCCCGGTACATGGTGAAAAGCCAGTTGAATATCTTCGCACCCGTGGGGATGGCGATCACCATCGTGGCGATGCCGAAAAAGCTGTTTACCGTCGGCCCCGAACCCATCGTGAAGAAGTGATGCAGCCACACCAGGTACGCCAGGATGGTGATCACCACGGTGGCATAGACCATCGAGGAATAGCCGAACAGCCGCTTGCCGGTGAATGTTGAAGTGATCTCTGAAAAAATGCCGAACGCGGGCAGCACCAGCACGTAGACCTCGGGGTGACCCCAGATCCACACCATGTTCCAGTACATCATCGGCGCGCCGCCAAGATCGTTGGTGAAGAAGTTGGTGCCGACGTAACGGTCCAGCATCAGCAGGAAGAACGCTGCGGTCAGCGCCGGGAAGATCGCCACCGCCAACACGTTGGAGCACAGCGCCGTCCAGCAGAAGATCGGCATCTTCATCATCGTCATGCCCGGAGCGCGCATCTTGACGATGGTCGTCACCATGTTGATCGCGGAGAGCGTGGTGCCGACCCCGGCGATCTGCAGCGCCCACAAGTAGTAATCGACGCCAGTATCGGGGCTGTAATCCAGCTCTGACAGCGGCGCATAGCCCAGCCATCCGGTGCGGGCGAACTCGCCGACGAACAGCGATGTCATCACCAGCGCCGCACCAGCCGCCGTCAGCCAGAAGCTGAGGTTGTTGAGGAAGGGAAACGCCACGTCGCGCGCGCCGATCTGCAGCGGCATCACGAAGTTGATGATGCCCACCACCAGTGGGATCGCCACGAAGAAGATCATGATCGTACCGTGCGCGGTGAAAATCTGGTCGTAGTGGTGGGGCGGCAGATACCCCTCGTTCGGCCCGAACGCGATCGCCTGCTGTATGCGCATCATGATCGCATCGGAAAAGCCGCGCAGCAGCATCACGATGCCCAGGATGACGTACATGATGCCGACCTTCTTGTGGTCGACGCTGGTGAACCATTCCTTCCAAAGGTAACCCCAAAGGCGATAGCGGGTCAGTAGGAACACGGTGACCAGGCCGCCCAGCGCGACGACGCCGAACACCGGAAGGACGATGGGATCGTGCAACGGCAAGGCATCCCACGTGAGCCGTCCGAAGATGGTCTGCATCAGGCGATTGTCGCTCATGGGTTCGCCTGCGCTTTAGGGGTCTGCGGCTTACCGGGCTTTTCGGCATCCCGGCCTCGCGCATTGTAATCGGGGCCGACCGGCATTCCCACTTTAGGGCTTGAGCCTTTATCGCCAGCGTCTTTTTCCAGCGCAGCTTCCGGCTTTCCACCCGGAGCCGGCATCGATCCGTGGCCCGGCATCGTGCCGCTCCCCAACCCACCGGCATCGGGGCTGCCCCCGCCGTGACGCATATCGTGGTTCATGGTCTGGTTCATGCAAGGCCGACCGGCCTCTACGCAGCGATTGACTATGCGATCGAACAGGGTGGGCGAAACGCTGGAAAAGCGCATGAACGGCACCTTCTCGCTCGGCTTTTCGAGCGCCAGGTAGCGTGAGGCCTCCAAGGGAAGGCCGCCGCCTTGTTTCACTTCCCGGGCCCAGCGGTCGAAGTCGGCCAGTCGCAGTCCCGTCAGGCGAAAGCGCATCGTGGAATGGCCTTCGCCGGTGTAATTCCCGGAGTAGCCCCAGGTCTGGCCCGGCTTGTTCAGCACCGCGTTCAGCTTGGAATCCATGCCGGGCATCGCATAGATCATGCCCGCCAGCGTGGGCGCATAGAACGTGGCGAATTGGTCGGTGGAGGTGATGGAGAAGCGCACCGGAACGTCCACCGGCAGCGCCAGATCGTTGACGGTGGCAATGCCCTGCTCCGGATAGATGAACAGCCATTTCCACTCCAGCGCCACGACCTGCACCTCCAGCGGCTTCGTGCCCTTCGCCAAGGGCCGCCCCGGTCCCAGCCTTTCGAGCGGGCGGAACGGATCCAGCAAATGCGTGTGCGTCCAGGTAACAGCGGAAAGGGCGATGATGATCAGCAGCGGACAGGCCCAGATCACCAGTTCCAGCGTCGTGGAATGGTCGAACTCTGGATCGTAATTCTTGTTCGGATTGCCGCGTCGGTATCGCCAGGCGAACACCACGGTCAGCACTAGGACCGGCACGATGATCAGCAGCATCACCGCCGTGGCGAACAGGATCAGGTTGCGTTGTTGCACGGCGATATCGCCGGCGGGGTTGAGCACCACCATATCGCAGCCACTCAGAAACAGGGCGCCGACAAGCACCAGAAAGGCTCGGCTCCGAAGAGCGGCGATGTGATCGCTTTCGCGCATGAACCCCTGCCGCGGACCGGTCAGATCATCGCCGGTCCGACTTGGAAACCATCGTGCAGGCAATTCGTTGCAACGCTGGTGTCTTCCCCTCAGACTTCATCGGGCTGGGATGAGACGCGGGAGGCGTTTGCGGGATGACGAGTACCACGGCCGACACGCCCAGATCCTCCTCGCTGGAACGCGATGCCCATCGCCTCAACACGCGATATCGTGTCGATGGCCACCAGGTCAGGCCCAGCGACATCGCGGTGGGCGTGATCATCGGCCGCTCCAGCGAGTTCTTCGATTTCTTCGTCTATGCCATCGCCTCGGTGCTGGTCTTCCCGTCGCTGCTGTTTCCCTACGTGGACCGGTTGACCGGGACGTTATATGCATTCGCGATCTTTGCATTGGCCTTCATTGCCAGGCCGATCGGCGCGATGGTCTTCCTGTGGATCGACGAACGGCACGGGCGCGGCGTGAAGCTGACGATCGCGATATTCCTGCTCGGGCTGTCCACCGCTGCCATGGCATTCGTGCCAAGCTTCGAGCAGGCGGGCCAGACGGCGGCGTGGTTGCTCGCCCTGTTCCGGCTTGGCCAGGGCTTCGCGCAAGGCGGCACCTGGGATGGCCTACCCGCGCTTCTCAATCTGAATGCGCCGGAAAAGCACCGGGGGTGGTATGCGATGGTTCCGCAACTGGGTGCGCCGGTCGGCCTGATCGTGGCGGCAGGGGTGTTTGCCTACCTGTTGATCACGCTGGAAGAGGCCGATTTTCTCAGCTGGGGTTGGCGATATCCCTTCTTCGTCGCCTTCGTGATAAACGTGGTGGCCCTTTTCGCGCGGCTCCGGCTGATCTCCACGCCTGAGTTCCGCAAGCTCTACGAAAGCCGGGAGCTTCAGCCCTCGCCGATCCGGGACTTGTTCGGTGATGAGTGGCGCACCATCGTGCTGGGCGCCTTCGCGCCACTAGCCAGCTTCGCGCTGTTCCACCTTGTTACTGTCTTCCCGCTCTCATGGGTGACCCTGACCGGACAGGACAGCCCGATCCGCTTCCTGGTGATCGAAATCGTCGGCGGTCTGGTGGGCCTTGGGGCGGTGATTCTGTCAGGCCTAATCGCCGATCGGATCGGACGACGCCGCCTGCTCGGCTGGTCGGCGATAGGCATCGCCATCTTCGCCTGTGCCGGACCGCTGATCCTGGACATAGGCCCGGGGGGAGAATGGGCCTATATGATCGTGGGCTTCATCCTGCTGGGTCTCTCCTTCGGACAATCCTCCGGCGTGGTGAACGGCAGCTTCTCGGCCAAGCATCGCTATACCGGCGCGGGCACCACGGCGACGGCATCGTGGTTCATCGGCGCGGCCTTTGCCCCGCTCGCCGCGCTGTTCCTCGCCAGCCGCTTCGGCCCCCTGGCGGTTGGCGGCTACCTGCTATCGGGCGCGGCGTGCACCCTGCTCGCGCTCTATCTTAACCGCGAATGGGGCCGGAAAAGCGCCTGATCGTCAGACCGACAATATCACTCCCATTCGATTGTGCCCGGCGGCTTACTGGTATAGTCGTAGACCACCCGGTTGATGCCTTTAACCTCGTTGATGATACGCGTGGATACGCGGCTGAGGAAGGACGCATCGAACGGGTAAATGTCTGCCGTCATCCCGTCGGTCGAGGTGACGGCGCGCAGCGCGCAGACATTGTCGTAAGTGCGGCCATCGCCCATGACGCCCACGGTCTTGACGGGCAGCAGCACCGCGAAGGCCTGCCAGATCGCGTCGTAGAGCCCGGCATTGCGGATTTCCTCAAGGTAGATCGAATCGGCCTTGCGCAGGATATCGCAGCGTTCCCGCGTGACTTCGCCCGGGATGCGGATCGCCAGACCGGGCCCAGGGAAGGGATGACGGCCGACGAAAATCTCCGGCAGCCCCAACTCGCGGCCCAGTTCGCGCACTTCGTCCTTGAACAATTCGCGCAGCGGCTCGACCAGCTTCATGTTCATCCGCTCGGGCAAGCCACCGACATTGTGGTGGCTCTTGATCGTCACCGAAGGGCCCCCGGTGAAGGAGACGGATTCGATCACGTCAGGATAGAGCGTGCCCTGCGCCAGGAACTCGGCCCCGCCGATCTTCTTCGCTTCATCCTCGAACACATCGATGAAGGTCTTGCCGATGAACTTGCGCTTGGCCTCCGGATCGGTGACGCCTTCCAGACCCTTGAGGAACAGTGTCGAAGCGTCGACGTGAACCAGCGGAATATTATAGTGCCCGCGAAACAGGCTGACCACCTGCTCGGCCTCACCCTGGCGCAGGATGCCGCCATCCACGAACACGCAGGTCAGTTGCTCGCCGATCGCTTCATGGATCAGCAGAGCAGCCACGGCGGAATCGACGCCGCCGGAAAGACCGCAGATCACCCGGCCTGACCCGACCTGCTGGCGGATTTCCTCGATCTTGGTCTTGCGAAACTCCGCCATGGTCCAGTCGCCGGACATGCCGCAAACGTGACGCACGAAGTTCTTCAGCAGCTTGCCGCCGTCGGGCGTGTGGACCACCTCGGGGTGGAACTGCATGGCGTAGATACGACGCACATCGTCCGCGATCACGGCGTAGGGCGCACCGGGGCTGGCTGCGACGGGGCGGAAGCCGGGTGCCAGCGCGGTCACCTTGTCACCATGGCTCATCCACACCTGATGGCGCTCGCCCGTTTGCCAAAGGCCATCGAACAGCGCGCACGTATCGTCGATCTCAATGAAGGCGCGGCCGAACTCGCCGCTGTCCCCCGCCAGGACCTCGCCACCCAGCTGATGCATCAACGCCTGCTGGCCATAGCAGATGCCCAACATGGGGCGGCCGCTGTCGAGGATCACCTCAGGAATGCGCGGCCCGTCCTTGTCCAGCACCGACGCCGGCGAGCCCGAGAGGATGACGCCGACCGGATCGAGCCGCGCGAAAGCCTCCGCCGCGGCAGAGAACGGTGCGATCTCCGAATAGACGCCCGCCTCGCGCACCCGGCGCGCGATCAGCTGGGTCACCTGGCTGCCAAAATCTACGATGAGGATGGAATCCGAAGGCTGAATGCTCATGCCTGCCGGTTAGTGCGGCCGTACTCGTGAGTCTAGAGTGGCAGGCGATCCGCTTGCTTCTAAAGACGCGGTAGGGAAGTACACCACCGCCCACACCAAATGAACGATGCAGCTACGCGCAACCGCGATTGGCATCGAAAATCGGCCCGAGCGCGCCATCGACAAGACAAACGGCGCAAGTGACTGAAGCTTGCGTTTCTTGCAAGCAAGATTGTTGCTTTCGCAGTTGCGGAAATTACCAACCCAACTATGTTGCAACTGCGAAGGGAATGACGCCCATAAGGACGGCTCCCGGATCAAACAGGAGGAAAGTGCCATGACCATCGTACATCGTACGGTCGGTTTTGCCGCGGCCTTGGGCGTCAGCGCCCTTGCGTTCGCTCTCACCCTCGCCTGAGGGCTTTGAGCCACGGTAAACCGAAGAGGCGGCCCCGCAACGGGCCGCCTTTTTCTTTGCCCTCAGCCAGCCAGCGTCCTGATTAGATCGTAGAGGTAGTCCCGAGCGGTGTAGAGCGCTTTGATCTCCACCCGCTCGTTCAGGCCGTGAGTGCCGTTACCGTCGGGATCGGTCCAGACGCTGGGCACGCCATACGTGGGGATACCCACGGCGGAGAGATAGACGCCGTCCGTCGCGCCGGTGGAAATCGAAGGCACGACGGGTGCGCCCGGGAAGTGCTTGGCCGCCAAGGTTTCGATCGGCTTCACGATCCCGGGATCTAGCGGCGGCGACTTGGCGATCGGCTTGCCCTTTACCGTCTGAACGATCGCGATCTTGGGATTGCCGATCGCCTGCGCCAGCGCGGCCTGCGTCTCGTCCGAAGTCCGCCCTGGGAACATGCGGCAATTGACGTTCGCGGTCGCCCGCTGGGGTAGCGCGTTCAGGGCATGGCCGGCCTGCTCCAGCGTCGCGACGCAAGTGGTGCGCAGCATGGAATGGAGCGTCTTGTCCTTGTCGACGATCGCCAGCGCAGCCTTATCGGCCGGGTTGGCCGCAAGGGCCTGCATCGCCGCCCCCACCTCGCCGCCGCGCAGCTTGCCGGACTTCACGAAGAACGTGCGCGTCACCTCATTGAACTCGACCGGGAATTCATAGGCCTGCACCTTCAGCAGCGCCGCCGCCATGTCGTAGATCGCGTTGTCTGGCACCGGCTGCGAGCTATGGCCGCCCGGATTCGTGGCCGTCAAAGTGAAGTCCTGATACGCTTTTTCGCCCACCTGCAGCGTCTGCACCACCACTTTGCCACCCTGTGAAATGGGCTTGCCATCGGTGCGACCACCACCGCCTTCGTTCAGGGCATAGGCGGCATCGATCAGGTCGCGCTTGTTCTTGGCGAGGTACTCGGCGCCGTTGAAAGCGCCGCTGGTCTCCTCCCCGCAAGTCAGCGCCAGCTTGATCGTGCGCTTGGGCTTGTACCCGTCCTTGGCGAAGCGGGCCAGCGTATCCACCCAGATCGAGGCCTGTGCCTTGTCGTCCACCGCGCCGCGGGCGTAATAGTAGCCGTTCTCTTCGATCAGCTTGAACGGATCGCGTTCCCAATCCTCACGCTTGGCCTCAACCACGTCGATGTGGGCGAGCAGCAGGATCGGCTTCTGCTTGGTCGTACCTGGATAGATTGCGACCAGACCGCCGTCCTTGGGATGCTCGGGCGTGGCATAGGGGATCAACTGGTCGTCCTTCAGGCCCGCCGCCTTCAACCGCGCCGCCATCTTCGCCGCTGCCTCGGTGCAGCTGCCCTGGCTAAGCGTGGTGTTGGTTTCGATCAGTTCCTTGTAAAGGCCGAAGAACTGCTGCTGGTCGGGTTGGGACTGCGCCGCTGCCAGCGTGGGCGCGACCATTGCAGTTGCAAGACATGCGGCGAGGACGGATTTCATCTGCGAGGGCCCCTTGTTCGTCTGCGCACACACTGACGCGGTTATGGCATGACGCCAAGCCCTCATCGCTTCCGCCCCGTCCGGCTTAGAACGGCCGACTGGCAGGACTGGGGATACCCCGGCCCATTTCGCTTTAGTTTCCGCCCCGTCGACCCTATATAATCGCTATGGCAAGCATCCCTGAAAACGCCGTTCCCGGCAACACCAAGAACACCAACGCTTATGGAGCGGACTCGATCAAGGTCCTCAAGGGGCTGGACGCGGTGCGCAAGCGGCCGGGCATGTACATCGGCGATACCGACGATGGCTCTGGCCTGCATCACATGGTGTTCGAAGTTTCCGACAACGCCATCGACGAGGCGCTGGCGGGTCATTGCGATTTGGTGCTGATCGAATTGAATCCGGACAATTCCGTTTCGGTGACGGACAATGGCCGCGGCATTCCCACCGGCATCCATGCCGAGGAAGGCGTTTCCGCCGCCGAAGTCATCATGACCCAGCTGCATGCGGGCGGCAAGTTCGAGAATACCAGCGACGACAACGCCTACAAGGTTTCCGGCGGCCTGCACGGCGTCGGCGTTTCCGTGGTGAACGCGCTGTCCGAGTGGCTGGAGCTGACCATCTGGCGCGACGGGCAGGAGCACTGGATGCGCTTCGAACATGGCGATGCCGTCAGCCCGCTGAAGATCCTGGGGCCTGCGCCGGAAGGCGCCAAGGGTACCAAGGTCACCTTCCAGGCCTCTACCGATACCTTCAAGAACGTCACCGAGTATGACTTCGACAAGCTGGAGCATCGCTACCGCGAACTGGCGTTCCTGAACTCGGGCGTGCGCATTCTGCTGCGCGACAAGCGCCATGAAGAGCCGTTGGAGCATGACTTGTACTACGAAGGCGGGATCGCCGCCTTTGTGAAATACCTCGATCGCAACAAGCAGGCGCTGATGCCCGAGCCGATCGCCATTTCGGCGGACAAGGACGGCATTGGGATCGAAGTCTCGCTGGAATGGAACGATTCCTACTACGAGAACGTCCTAACCTTCACCAACAACATCCCCCAGCGGGACGGCGGCACCCACCTCGCGGCCTTCCGCGCCGCGCTGACTCGGACGCTCAACAACTATGCCGAGCGATCGGGCTTGCTGAAGAAGGAAAAGGTTCAGCTTTCGGGCGAAGACATGCGCGAGGGGTTGACCGCCATCGTCTCGGTCAAGCTGCCGGACCCCAAGTTCTCGTCGCAGACCAAGGACAAGCTGGTCAGCTCCGAAGTCCGCCAGCCGCTGGAAGCGCTGATGGGTGACAAGATGAGCGAATGGCTGGAAGAAAATCCTGCCACCGCCAAGTCGATCATCATGAAGGTGATTGACGCCGCCGCCGCGCGCGAAGCCGCCAAGCGTGCGCGCGAACTCACCCGCCGCAAGGGCGCGATGGACATCGCCAGCCTGCCCGGCAAGCTGGCCGATTGCCAGGAACGCGATCCTTCGAAGTGCGAGCTGTTCCTGGTCGAGGGTGATTCCGCCGGTGGCTCCGCCAAGTCCGGCCGTGATCGCAAGATTCAGGCGATCCTGCCGCTCAAGGGCAAGATCCTGAATGTGGAGCGGGCGCGGTTTGACCGCATCATCTCTTCGAAGGAAGTGGGCACGCTGATCCAGGCGATGGGCACCGGCATCCGCGACGATTTCAACCTGGAAAAGCTGCGTTACCACAAAATCATCATCATGACCGACGCCGACGTGGACGGCGCGCATATCCGCACGCTGCTGCTGACGTTCTTCCACCGCCAGATGCCGGAGATCATCAAGGCCGGGCATCTCTTCATCGCGCAGCCGCCGCTCTACAAGGTGAGCAAGGGCCGCTCGGAAGTGTACCTGAAGGACGATCGCCAGCTTGACCGCTATCTCGTCGATGCGGGGCTCCAGGGGCGCATCCTGGAAACCGCCGGCGGCGCGCGCGGCGGCGCGGAACTGCGCGAGCTGATCGAGCACGCCATGGCGATGCGCAACATCATGGGCTACGTGCCGCGCAAGTATGACGCCGGGATCATCGAGGCGCTGGCGCTGGCCGGCGCGCTGGCTCCCGATCTATCCGATGCCCAAAAGGTGGCGGCGCTCACCGCCTCCTCAGAATGGCTGGAGCGCGGTGATCCGGAAGGGCGTTGGACGGCGCAACGCGGTGAGGAAGGCTCGTACATCGTACGCCGCCTATGGCGCGGCGTGACCGATCACCACATCGTGGAGGCAAGCTTCCTGGCCAGTGCCGAAGCGCGCAAACTGGCCAAGACCGCGGCCGAGCAGGCCTCTGTCTACGCGCTGCCGGCGCGCCTGACACGCGCTACGGCAGCTGTTGAAACTGCTGAGCCTGCACCGTCCGAAAGTGGTGATGCAGATGCAGTTGAGCCCGCCTCCACGCGTCCGGCTGCCAGCGACGGTATCATCACCCGCCCGACACAATTGCTGGACGCTGTTCTGGCAGGCGGCCGAAAGGGCTTGTCGATCGCGCGGTACAAGGGCCTGGGCGAAATGAACGCCGAGCAATTATGGGAAACCACGCTCGATCCGGACAACCGTATCCTGCTGCAGGTCAAGGTCGAGGATGCCGACGTGACCGACGAGATTTTCACTCGACTGATGGGAGATATCGTCGAGCCGCGTCGCGAATTCATCCAGGAAAACGCCCTCAACGTCGCCAATCTGGACGTGTGACGTGAAAGCGCCCGACGCCGCCGCGTTCGAGGCGCTGGCCCTGGCCGCTTTCTCACGTATCCCCGAACCGTTCGCCGGGCATCTGGCGGGCATTCGTGTGACGGTGGCGGAATTCGCCGATGCCGAGACGCTGGCGGCTGTCGGCCTGGACGATCCGTGGGAGCTTTCCGGGGTCTATCATGGTCGCTCGATGGACAAGGAATCGATCTGGAATTCGGGCGAGATGCCTCCGGTGATCACCCTGTTCCGCCAGCCTTTGCTGGCCGAATGGTGCGAGACCGGCGTGGCGCTGGATGATCTGGTCTCACACGTGGTGGTGCATGAAGTGGGGCATCATTTCGGCCTGTCCGATGAGCAAATGCATGCGCTGGAGGCGGGGGCCTAGCGCGGCCCTTCGCGGTGTGAATGCCGCGTCTCGACCTCATCCGAAAGGGCGCGAAGCCCACTGGCAAGCCCGTTACTCGGCAGTCCGCCCGCCGCTATTGCCCTGCCACGCAGGAACGCCATTGGCGCGTCACATCCTTGTCCGATATGGCAACGCCATGATTCCCCACGCCAAGTTCGCCGCCCCTCTCCTCCTCGCCTCACTGCTGGCCGCCTGCGCCACGCCGCAAACGCAGTCAGCGCCGTCGCGCACTGCAAGCGCCGCGCCTGTCGAGATCGGCATCATCGCCCTCAACGACTTCCACGGCGCATTGGAGCCGCCCAAGCAGTCGGTAAACATGACCGCTGCTGACGGCACGAAGTTTCGCGTGCCGGCCGGCGGTGCCTCCTGGCTGGCCTCGGCAGTGGATACGATCAAGGCGCGGCATTCGAACAGCGTGGTGGTGGCCGCTGGAGACTTGACCAGCGCCTCGCAGTTGGCATCCTCGCTCTATCTCGACGAGCCGGCGGTGGGCGTGATGAACCGTATTGGCCTGGAGTTCAACGCGGTGGGCAATCACGAATTCGATCGCGGGTCCGCCGAATTGTTGCGCCTGCAAAACGGCGGTTGCGGCAAGAACACCCGCCGCCAGCCTTGCCGCCTCGAACCGTTTCCGGGTGCGAGCTACAAGTACTTGTCCGCCAGTACCATCAAGGACGATGGCTCTACGCTGTTTCCCGGCACCGGCCTCAAGACGTTCGACACCCCCGCAGGCAAGATCACGGTGGGCTTCATCGGCCTGTCGCTGCGCACCGTGCCCGCCCTCGTCTCGCCAGACATGCTGAAGGGTCTGCGCTTCGCGGACGAAGCGGACACGATCAATACGCTGGTGCCGCAATTGCGCGCGCAAGGTGCGAACGCGGTGGTGGTGCTGATCCACCAGGGCGGCAAGACCAGCGACTTTGGTGACGTGAACGGGTGCAAGGACTTTACGGGCGATATCAACCCGATCCTCGATCGCCTGAAGCCGGGCGTCGATGTCGTGGTATCCGGCCACACGCACTGGGATTACGTCTGCGAGCGCGCAGCGGGCGATCCCGCCAAGCCGGTCCTGCTGACCAGCGCCGGGGTCTATGGCGAGATGGTGACGGATATCACCCTGACTTTCGATCCCGCCACTCACGGCCTCACCGCCAAGCGCGCGCGCAATGTGGTGGTGCAGTCAGAGCCGTATCAGTCGTCCACCGGGTGGGTGGATAACACCGATCTGGCCCCGCGCTTTGCGCCCAAGCCCGAGGTACAGGCCTTCGTGAAGCGCTATGTCGACGATGTGGCGAAGGAGACCGCGCGGGTCATCGGCCACTTGTCCGGCCCGGCGCTCAAGAGCGAGAGCGCGGACGGCTGGAAGGGCGGCCCGCTGGGCTATCTCATCGCCGATAGCCAGCTTGCCGCCACCCGCAAACTGGGCGCGCAGATGGCGTTCACCAATCCCTTCGGCGTGCGCACCGGCCTGACCCCGGCGGCGGATGGCACCGTGACGTTCGGCCAACTCTACGCAGTGCAGCCATTCAACAACGACCTTGTGGTTCAGACGATGACCGGAGCGCAGATACGCGCGATGATCGAGGAAGGGCTGGACGACAAGGACGTGAAGCAGGCGATCTCCCCCAGCGCGAACCTGCGCTATAGCTACGACATGCGCCGCCCGTCCGGCCAGCGTGTGATCTCGCTGATGCTGGATGGTAAGCCGCTGAGCCCCTTGGCCAAGTATCGCGTTGCGACCAACAGCTTCCTGTCGGAAGGCGGGGACTTCTATTCGACGTTCACAAAAGCCACCGACAAGGTCCGCAGCGGAATAGACATCGATGCCATGGAGGCCTGGCTGAGCGCGGTGCCCGTGCGGCAAGTGCCCGATGACAAGCGCGCGGTCGACGTGACCCGTTAATCCCAGTCGGCCGTCCGGCGCTTCGAGCGGGGGTGCAGATTAGCCAAACAGCCAGCCGCCGAGCAGGCGGTGGAATGGGAAGGTAAAGAACCCCGCCGTCAGCAACGCCCCGATCACCAGCCCGCGCACGATGCGGCGATGGCGATCGTGGTTGTGCTGCCGGGCGCTCAACACCAGCAGCGGCAGCATGACCAGCACCAGCACCGATAGCGCGTGGATCGGGCTGAAATGCCCCGGCGTGGTGAAGCGCAAGGTGAAGCTGACCAAGGCGGTGATCGTCAACGCGGATACCCAGATGTAGCCCAGCTGACGATGCCGCCGTGTGCCGCGCCGCTTCCATAGGATCGCCGGGGTCAACACCAGTGTCAGGATCATGGTGGCAAGGTGCAGCCACAAGGTCCACGGCAGTTGCGCCCAGTGGCCGAAGCCGCGCCCCAGCGCCGCCAGAACGAACACCAGCAGCACCAGCGAAAGCACGCCCAGCACCTTGTCTGCGCGTTCAGGATTGAGCGGCACCACCTCATGCCGCACTGACTTGGGACGGGCGATCAGCGCCATCAGAAACCGGCTCCTTCAGGCCAGCCGGGCGCGGCCAGACCCATCACCTTGAACAAGTCGCCCATCTGATCCGTGCCTGTCAGCCGGTCTTTGGCAACGGCGATCGCATCGGCTTGCTGGGGCGACGCCTGGGCCAGACTGGCCGCCCGGGCATCGATACCTAGCGCGTCAAGCCAATGGCCTTGCCCCACCGTGCCCAGCCATCGACAATCGCGCGATTGCGCGACATTGGCGAGCGTGGCGAAATCGACATGGGCGGTGATGTCGGCCTCTCCGGGATGGGCCAGCGCCTCTACCTTCCGGTGCGCGCGCATCGCCTGCAAGGTAGAGCCGGTGCGAGGAATGTCGGACCCGTAATCGATGAACAGCGCCGCGCCGCCTTGCATCGCCAAACGTCCCGCCACTTCATAGACTACCGCCGCTGCGGCCGGGCATGTCTCGATCAGCGTTCCGGGCTCCGCATCGCGCAAGTCCGCCGGGATCGCCGCGTCCATCGGCCGATCACCGGCAATGCCCACGAACGCATCGTCCTGCACCGCCACCATCCGCTCGCGCCAGCCCTGGGCGGTCTTCACCAGTTGCCGAATGGGCAGCGCGTCGAGAAACTCGTTCGCCACCAGCAGGATCGGTCCGATGATGGGAATAGTGGAGACATCGTCATGCCACCGCGCATCCGGCACCGCCGCCAGTTGCAGGGATTTCAGCTCTGGTGATCCTTCCACGAAATGCACCGTGGGTTCCAGGCCGAAACGCTTGGCGGCGCGCAAGGCATCGCGCGCTAGAGTTCCCCGGCCCGGCCCCAGCTCGATGTAATGCACTGGCTGGGGGCTACCGGCGCGTAGCCACATATCTGCCAGCCACAGGCCCACCAGCTCGCCGAACATCTGGCTGATTTCTGGCGCGGTGACGAAGTCGCCCGCATCGCCCAGCGGATCGCGCGCGGCGTAATAGCGGGCGTTGGACTCGCCCATGAAATACTGGACGCTGATCGGCCCGGTGTTGGCGATCAATCGCTTGAAGATCGCCGAGAGCGGTTCGCGCTCCTCTTCGCCGCTCACGCCGGGAGCGGCCGTCCGCTGGCGAGCGGCCGCCTGGCGAGCGCGCGGGCGATCAGGATCAGGCCCAGCGCCATCATCGGGATTGTCAGCCACTGGCCCATGGAAAGGCCGGTGCGCATCGCGAAGCTCTGCAATTGCTGATCCGGCTCACGAAAAAATTCGACGCAGAAGCGGGCGATGGCGATGCCGGTGACAAAGATGCCCGTCAGCAGGCCCGGACGATAGCGGGCGCGGGTTCTCCAGAAGACCAGCAGCATGATCACGATCATCAGCGCGCCTTCCAGCGCCGCCTCATACAACTGGCTGGGGTGGCGCGGCAGCGGACCGCCATCGGGAAACACCATCGCCCAGCGCACGTCGGGACCGGCGATGCGGCCCCACAACTCTCCGTTTACGAAATTCGCCAGCCGACCGAACATCATGCCGAACGGAACGCAAACCGAGACATAGTCCGTCACCCGGATAAAGCTCAGGCCGCCGCGCCAGGCCACCCAGGCCATCGCCACGGTGGTGCCGATCAGGCCGCCGTGGAAGCTCATCCCGCCATGCCATAGCGCGAAAAGCTCCTTGGGATGGAGCCACAAGCTGGGAATGCCGGTGCTGCCGCCGGTATAGAATGTGGCGTATCCCAGCCGTCCGCCCAGGATGATGCCGATCGTGCAATAGAAGAACAGGTCGTCCGCATGGCGCTGCGCCATCGGTGCGCCGGGCGCCTTGATCATGCGCGTCAGGTGCCAGTAACCCAGCACTATGCCCGCCAGGTAGGCCAGCGAGTAATAGCGCAGCGTGAAGAAGCCGAGGTTGATGCCGTTCTTCAGCCCCAGATCGACCCAGTAGATCGGCTCGGAAGCGATGGCGGCGGCGGAAAGGATCAGCAAGCGGTCGGCCTCTCGATAATGCTCGGCCGGCCTTCTGGCATAGTGCTTTGACGGAAGGAAGGCGGCCTGTGGAAAGGCAGGGCCCAAAAGTCCGGCCTCCGCCAGACCATTCACGTGCCCTTCCACCTTTCCCTGCGCCCCGCCAGTCTCTAGATACGGTGGTATGCATGTCATCCGCATTCCATCGCCGCGCGCGGTGATCGACCGCCGGGGCCTCACCACGCAGATCGCTGCGCTGGTGGAGGAGCATGGGCCGAAAATGGCGCGCAAGGAAATCCTGCCGCTGCTGCAGGAAGCGCTGGCCCAAGGGCGCGAGGAAATCGCCCGCCGCTTGGTGGTGAAATCCAGCGCCGGACATGAAGTGGCCGAGGCGCAGGCCTTCCTCATCGATCAGATCCTGCGCATCGTCCACGATCACGTCGTCACTCACGTCTATCCGGCGAGCAATCGCTCAAAGGGTGAGCGGCTGACGATCGCGGCGGTCGGTGGTTATGGTCGCGGCGAGATGGCCCCGCATTCGGACGTGGACATCGCCTTTCTCACACCGATCCGCGCCACCGCCTGGTGCGAGCAGGTGATCGAGGCGATGCTGTATTTCCTGTGGGATCTTGGCCTCAAGATCGGGCAATCGAGCCGCTCGGTCGACGAGATGGTGCGGATGTGCAAGTCGGACCTGACGATCCGCACCGCCATGCTGGAAGCCCGTTACGTCTGGGGTGATCAGGACCTGTTCGAAGAAGCCGGCCAGCGGTTCTGGAAGGACGTGGTCAGCGGAACCGAGCGTCAGTTCGTGGTCGAAAAGCTGGCCGAGCGCGAGGCGCGGCACAAGCGCATGGGCGATAGCCGCTATGTGGTGGAGCCCAACGTGAAGGAGGGCAAGGGCGGCCTGCGCGATCTGCACACGCTCTATTGGATCGGCAAGTACATCCACAAGGTCCGCTCCACTGCGGAACTGGTCGACGTAGGCCTGCTGACCCAGCGCGAATATCGCGCGTTCCGCCGGGCCGAGACCTTCTTCTGGGCGGTGCGGTGCCATCTCCACGCGATCACGCGGCGCACGGAAGACCGGCTGACGTTCGATCTGCAGCGCGAAGTTGCGGCGCGGATGAACTATTCCGATCGCCCCGGCAAAAGCGCGGTCGAGCGGTTCATGCAGTATTTCTTCCTGCAGGCCAAAGTGGTGGGCAATTTGACCGGCGTGTTCCTGGCGCAGCTGGACGAGCAGTTCGCCCAGCGCCCGGTGCGCGGGCTGCTGGCCAATTTCCGCGCCCGCCCGCGCATGCTGAAAGGCTATCAGGTCTTTGGCGGAAGGCTGCGCGCCCCGTCCGACAAATGGTTTGCCGAAGACCCGCTGCGGCTGCTGGATATCTTCGTCATCGCGGACCGCGAAGGGCTGGAAATCCATCCCGAAACACTGCGCCAGATCAGCCACGACGCCGGGCTGATCCGTGACGATCTGCGCGATGATCCACGCGCCAATGCTTTGTTCCTGGAATTGTTGACCAGCCGCCGCGATCCGGAAAAAGCCCTGCGCGCCTTCAACGAGGCGGGCGTGTTCGGGCGCTTCGTCACTGAGTTCGGCCGCGTCAACGCGCAGATGCAGTTCGATATGTACCACCACTACACGGTGGACGAACACACGATCCGCGCCATCGGCCTGCTCGCCAAGATCGAGCGGGGCGAATTGCGCGACGATCACCCGCTGGCGCACGATATCATCACCAAGGTCCGCTCTCGCCGGGTGCTTTACGTCGCGGTGATGCTGCACGATATCGCCAAGGGGCGCGGCGGCGATCACTCGGTCCTGGGCGCGGAAATCGCGGAGCGGCTGTGCCCCCGGCTGGGTCTGGACGAGGAAGAGACCGAGCTGGTCGCCTGGCTGGTGCGCCAGCACCTGATCATGAGCGCCACCGCCTTCAAGCGTGACTTGTCTGACGGCAAGACCATCGGCGATTTCGTGGCGCAGGTGCAGTCGATCGATCGCCTGCGCCAGCTGACGCTGCTGACCGTGGTAGATATCCGCGCGGTCGGCCCCGGCACCTGGAACAGCTGGAAACGCCAGCTGATCGGCGAGCTTTACGGCGCAGCGGATGACCGGCTGCGGCTGGGCCACGCGCAATACGGCCGCGAGAAACGCATCGTCGCCAAGCGGGCGGCGGTGGAGACGCTGCTGGGCCAGGGCAATCCGCTGATCGAGGAGATCGGCAAGCAATTCGGCGATGCCTACTGGATCGCCGAGGCGGACGACGTGATCGCCAAGAACCTGGCGCAGTTCGCCGCCTCTGGAGAGGAGCCGCTCTCGATCCAGACCGAGTTCTACCCTGCGCGCGGAGCCACGCTCGTCACCGTGATCGCCGCCGATCACCCCGGCTTGTTCTACCGCATCGCTGGGGGAATCCACCTGGCGGGCGGCAACATCATCGACGCCCGCATCCACACCACCCGCACCGGCCGCGCGGTCGACAATTTCCTGGTGCAGGACCCGTTGGAGCGCCCATTCCGCGAAGAAGCCCAGCTGGAACGCCTGCGCACCTCCATCGAGAACGCGCTGGCGAACCGCGTGCAACTGCTGCCCCAGCTGCACGCCCGCCCTGATGCCCGGCCCCGTGCCGATGCGTTCGACGTGCGGCCGCGCGTGCTGGTAGACAACAAGGCGTCAAACCGCTTCACCGTGATCGAAGTGAACGCGCGCGATCGGCCTGCCCTGCTGAACCGCTTGGCCTATACCCTGTTCGACGCGCGGCTGATGGTCCACTCCGCTCACATCGCCACTTATGGCGAACGTGCGGCGGATACGTTCTATGTCACGGACCTGCTGGGCGGAAAGCTGGAAGCGGCGAACCGGATCAAGGCGCTGGAAACCCAGCTTCTGGAGGCCGCGAGCGAGGTGGCGAGCGCGGCGGTAGCGGCCTGATTGCGAGGGAGCGGGATTGGGGGTGGCGCAGATTTTTGCTTGCACTCCGCCCATCCGCCGCCATCTGTGTTGCACCGCAATATCCGCAAGGCGTGGCTCGGCATGACGAAACCTATCGAAGCGGCCAGGCAGGCGTCCTCCATCGCCCTCGTGCTTCAGGGCGGCGGGGCGCTGGGAGCCTATCAGGCGGGCGTTTACCAAGCGCTGCTGGGCGAAGACATTCAGCCGGACTGGGTGGCGGGAATCTCGATCGGTGCGATCAATGCGGCGATCATTGCCGGTAATCCGCCAGGCCAGCGCCTGCAGCGGTTGCGCGATTTCTGGTACGGCATCTCTCGCGAATTGCGATACCGGCTCAGCCAGCCGCTCAATTTCGCGCGGCGGATGTTCAACGAGGGCTCTGCCGGATACGCCGCCACATTCGGCTTGCCCGGCTTCTTCACGCCGCGCTTCCCGCCCCTGCCGATCGAATGGCCGGCAGAGATCGGCCAGCTAAGCTTCTATGACACGACGCCGCTGCGCCAGACGCTGCTGGACCTTGTGGACTTCGATCTGCTCAACAACGGCCCAATCCGCTTCAGCGTGGGCGCGGTCAACGTGATGAACGGAAACTTCGCGTATTTCGACAATCGCGAGCAGACCATCGGCCCCGAACATATCATGGCCTCAGGTGCGCTGCCTCCCGGCTTTCCGCCCGTGCAGATCGGCGACGAATGGTTTTGGGATGGCGGCCTGGTTTCCAACACGCCGCTGCAATATGTCCTCGATCATCGCGCGCAGGACGACATGACGGTGTTTCAGGTCGATCTGTTCAGCTCTCGCGGTCACGTGCCCCGCACCATGGCGGACGTGCTGCAGCGGGAAAAGGACATCCGCTTTTCCAGCCGCACCCGGCTGAACGTCAATCAGTCGAAACAGGTCGAAGCGCTGCGTGCCGCCGCACGTCGCCTCGCCAAGCGATTGCCTTCGGAATTGCGCCAGGACCCCGACCTGCTGGCGCTGCTCAAGGAAGAGCGGGAGGGCAACGTGACGGTGATGCACCTCATCAACCGCTGCACAAGCTACGAAAGCGCGTCGAAGGACTACGAGTTTTCGCGCCAGACGGTGGTCGAGCACTGGAACGACGGGTTCGAGGACGCGCACTATTCGCTTGCCCATCCGGACTGGATCGGCCGCACTCGGGCGGAAGACGCCATCACCACCTTCGATCTTGCGACTGACCGCCCGCGCGATGCCGCTTCGCAACGAACCAATCAGAAACCTGCGCCTGAAACAGTGAGGAATTCGTGATGAAACTGAAGGACAAGGCCTGCATCGTCACAGGTGCCGCCAGCGGCATAGGCAACGCCATCGCCAAACGCTTCGCTTCCGAAGGCGGCAAGGTCGCGATCGCAGACCTCAACGCCGAAGCCTCGCAAAAGGCAGCGGATGAGATCAAGGCGAAGTACGGCGTTGATGCGCTGGGCATCGCCATGGATGTGACGAGCGAAGACCAGGTGAACGCGGGCGTCGCGCAGGTGGTCGAGGCCTGGGGCGGCGTGGACGTGCTGGTCAGCAACGCCGGCATCCAGATCGTCAACCCGGTCGAGAATTTCGCTTATGCCGACTGGAAGAAGATGCTGGCGATCCACTTGGACGGTGCGTTCCTCACTTCTAAGGCCTGCCTGCCGCATATGTATGCCAAGGGCGCGGGCACGGTGCTGCTGATGGGTTCGGTCCACTCCAAGGAAGCGAGCCCGCTGAAAAGCGCCTATGTCACCGCCAAGCACGGCCTGCTGGGTCTTGCGCGCGTGATCGCCAAGGAAGGCGGCAAGAAAGGCGTGCGAGCCAACGTGATCTGCCCCGGCTTCGTGCGCACGCCACTGGTGGACAAGCAGATCCCCGAGCAGGCGAAGGAGCTGGGCATCTCCGAGGACGAAGTGGTCAAGCGCGTGATGCTGGGCCAGACGGTCGACGGCGAATTCACCACAGTGGACGATATCGCGGAAGTCGCGCTGTTTTTTGCAGGCTTCGAAACCAATGCGCTGAACGGCCAGTCCCTTGTGGCAAGCCACGGCTGGTTCATGGAGTAGGACCGCTTTCGCCAATCCTCCTGCTCGACAGCAACGGGCGGGAGGCCTTAGGGCGGTCGGCATGTCCCGCCTGATCCTGTTCAACAAACCCTATGGTGTTCTCAGCCAGTTCACCGACCGCGGGACCGAAACCGCACGAGCGACGCTGTCAGACTATGTGACGGTGCCGGGCGTCTATCCCGCCGGCCGGCTCGATCGGGACAGCGAAGGGCTGTTGCTGCTGACGGACGATGGGCGCCTGCAGGCCCGGATCGCCGATCCCAAGTTTAAGTTGCCTAAAAGCTATTGGGTGCAAGTGGAAGGCGAGCCAACGCAAGATGCGCTGCAGGCCCTGCGCCGAGGGGTGCGGTTGAACGACGGCCTCACCCGCCCGGCCGGGGCTGAGCTCATCCCCATACCCCATTTGTGGCCCCGCGATCCGCCCGTCAGGTTCCGCAAGTCAGTGCCGGATAGCTGGATCGAACTCACCATCCGCGAAGGCCGCAATCGTCAGGTACGCAGAATGACTGCGGCGGTCGGCCTTCCGACATTGCGCCTGGTCAGGGCACGGATTGGCGATTGGACGCTGGGAGGCTTGCAGCCTGGAGAGTGGCGGGAAATCGCTGTCTAGGAGCATGTCGGTTTTTGCACCACCCGCGATATGAACGGGGTAGGCGTACTTCGTAGCACCGTCCCCCGTAAAACCTCATCCCGCCGCGCGCAGACGCTCTGCGGCTCGCTCCTGCCCGATCAGGGGCAGCAGGGCGGCCATGTCCGGGCCATGATCCAGGCCCGTCAGCGCTTGCCGCAAGGGCAGGAACAGCGCTTTGCCCTTGCGCCCGGTTTCCGCCTTGAGCGCTCTTGTCAGCGCGTGCCAGGGATCATCCCCCCAAGTATCAGGCAATAGCTCGGCAGCGCGCGTGAGGTAGGCGCGATCCTCTTCCGACACTTGCGGCGGTGCCACCGGCCCTGTGACCACGCGCCACCAATCCGCCACTTCATGCACATGTGTCAGGTTCGGCCGCACCGTAACCCAGGCGGCTTCGTCCATTCCGGTAGGCAAGCGGTCGGCCACCGCATCGAATGGCAGCGCATGGACGACAGAGGCATTCACCCGCTCGAGTTCCGCTTCATCGAACCGCGCGGGCGCGCGTCCGAAATGCGCCAGGTCGAACGCTGCCGCCAAGCCCTCCGCATCCAGCGACGCATCCACCGGGTCGCTTGTACCCAGCCGTGCCAGTAGCGCCCGCAAAGCGGCTGGCTCGATGCCGATCTCGCGGAAATGCGCGATGCCTAGCGAGCCCAGGCGCTTCGAAAGCTTGCCCTCCGCCCCGGTCAGCAGCGCCTCATGCGCAAAGCGCGGCAGCGGCGCACCCAGCGCCTGGAACATCTGCACTTGCGTGGCGGTGTTTGACACGTGATCCTCCCCGCGCAGCACGTCCGTGACGCCCATCGCGATATCGTCGATCACGGAGGGCAGCATGTAGAGCCAGGAATTGTCCGCACGGCGCACCACCGGGTCGGACATCATCGCCGGATCGAAGCGCTGAGGGCCGCGAATGCCGTCATCCCAAGTGATCGGCGTCTCGCGATCCAGCAGGAACCGCCAGTGCGGCGCGTCACCACTGGCGATGCGGCGCATCCGCTCCAGCTCCGGGATATCGAGAGCAGCGCGATCGTAGACCGGGGGCAGGCCACGACCCAGCAGCACCTTGCGCTTCAGGTCCAGCTCTTGCGGCGTTTCCCAGCATGGGTAGACCCGGCCCGCATCGGCCAACCGCGCGAAAGCCTCTTCGT
>NZ_CAXYKL010000094.1:0-3529 GCF_964277725.1 uncultured Novosphingobium sp.
CCGGCGAATGAGCCATCGAGATCGACGACGTGGAGGTACTGCGAACCCGCCTCGGCAAACAGCATGGCCTGGGCGGCGGGGTCATCACCATAGACGGTGGCCCGGGCCATATCGCCCTCGGCCAGGCGAACCACTTGTCCCTGCTTCAGGTCGATGGCGGGAAATACGATCATGGCTTCCACTCCAAAAACCGCTCCAGCAGGGCCAGGCCATAGCTCTGGCTCTTTTCCGGATGGAACTGCACGCCGGCGATATTGTCCCGCGCCACAGCGGCGACCAGGCCGCCGCCGTGATCGGTCATCGCGGCGACATCGGCACCGTCATCGGGCACGAAATGATATGAGTGCAGGAAGTACGCTTCGCCCGCTTTGATCAGGCCGCTTGCCGGGTCTTTCAGTCCCAACGCAACGTCGTTCCACCCCATGTGCGGCACCTTGATAGCCGGATCAGTGCGTTCCATCAGGCGCACTTCGCCGCCGATCCAGTCTAGCCCTGGAGTGACGCCATGCTCCAGCCCGCGTGAGGCGAGAAGTTGCATCCCCACGCAAATGCCCAGGAACGGCGCGCCGCCGATGCGCACCCGCTCGGTCATGGCTTCCACCAAGTGCGGAATGGCCCGCAGCCCTTCGGCGCAGGCCTTGAATGAGCCCACGCCGGGCAGCACGATCCGGTCCGCCGCGCGCACCACGTCAGGGTTGGCGGTTATCTCCACCCGTTCCGCCCCGGCAGCCTTCAGCGCGTTCGCCACGGAGTGCAGGTTGCCCGCGCCATAGTCGATCAAGGCCAGCACCTCAGACATGGCGTGTCTCAGCCACCCAGCTGGCCCTTGGTGGACGGCACCGCATCGCCCTTGCGCGCGTCCAGTTCCACCGCAGAGCGCATCGCGCGGGCGAACCCCTTGAAGATCGCTTCGCAGATGTGGTGGTTGTTAGTGCCGTAAAGCAGCTCGATATGCAGCGTGATGCCCACGGCCTGCCCGATCGAGTGGAACCAGTGCTCGACCAGCTCGGTGTCCAGCTCACCCAACTTGGCCTGCGTGAACGCTGCCTTCCACACGAAGTAGGGCCGCCCGGAAATGTCCAGCGCCACGCGGGCCAGCGTCTCGTCCATCGGCGAATAGGCCGAACCGTAGCGCCCGATCCCCCGCTTGTCGCCCAACGCCTGCGCGATAGCCTGCCCGATCGCGATCGCGCTGTCCTCGCACGTGTGGTGCTGGTCCACGTGCAGGTCGCCCACCACGCGGCAGCTGATGTCGATCAGCGAGTGGCGGCTGAACTGCTCCACCATATGGTCCAGAAAGCCGATCCCGGTCGAGACGTCATAGGCCCCGGTGCCATCGAGGTTCACCTCGACCGCGATGTCGGTTTCGTGCGTTTTTCGGGCTATTCGTGCGGTGCGCATAGCCGCGCCTATACGCGGTGATGGAACAGAATCAATCGCCGCTCGTCTTGCGTTTATGCTGCACCGCACCGCAAATAGCTCCTCATGGCGTCGAAAAGCGTCTTCGATTGTTGAAAAGACCTGTTCTGCCGGGTTGACCGCCTGCGACTCGATGCGCAGTGAGAACCCATGAACGACACCCCGCCCGATAGCCTCATTCCCTACGACGAAATCGTACAGGAAGCCCTGCGTGCCGTGGTCGGCCGTGTGCTGGGGCAAGTCGTCGCCGGTGGTGGCGTGCTTCCTGGCAACCATCACTTCTACGTCACTTTCAAGACCGGCGCGCCCGGCGTCTCCGTGCCGCCCGAGTTGCGCGCACGCTTCCCTGACGAGATGACGATCGTGCTGCAGAACAAGTTCTGGGATCTTGTCGTCACCGACGATTCCTTCGGCGTCGGCCTCAGCTTCAACCAGATGCCGGCCAAGCTGCACGTGCCGTTTTCCGCCATCACCGCCTTCGTCGATCCGGCGGTGGATTTCGGCCTGCAGTTCCAGGCGATGGGCGCGGATGAGCATGAGGACGAACACGACCCGGACAACGACGGTTCGGAACGGGACGATGCGCCGCGCATTACTCCGGCTGAAGATGGCTCGAACGTCGTCTCGGTGGATTTCGGCAAGAAGAAGTAACGCGGGCTCCCGGCCCGGGATGGGTTTGGACATGGGCAAGATCAAACTGGGCGGCAAAGCTCCGAAGCTATCCTCGAAGGGCGAGGACGCAGCGGTTGCGGCCAAGCAGAAGCTGAAGCAGGCGTTGCCTCGCGATCCGCTGGAATTGAACGGGCCCAGCCCCAATCCCGCCACCAACTTGCTGATCGCCGATCTCGCCCTTCGCTCAACCACAATGCTGGCCAGCCGCGCGGTGCAGCGTCGTCTGCTCGGCACCAAGTACCCGACGCGCAAGGCAGCGGCGATCCTTCGAGGGCGCACTTTGCGCGAATCGATGTTCCATGCCCTGGTGGCGCGGGTCGCCACGCGCTCCGTCCCCGGTGCGATCATCGTGGGCGGTGGCTTGCTGGCCAAGACGCTGTTCGATCGCGCCAAGGGCCGGCAGGCGAAGCATGAGGGTGACGAGAAGTTGCAGGAAATGGCGCGCGACGGCGAAGAGTGATCCGCTGCATGATCGTGCTCGCGACGACATCTTTTCGGAAGCAACCCCGGTCTTGATTTGATCGGCCGCCCTCGCCATCAGCGGGCATGACCACCGCCCAGCCCACCATCGCCGTTCCCGATTCCGACGCCCTGCATCGCCGTGGGCTGATGTTTATCCTCTCCTCGCCATCGGGCGCGGGGAAGACCACGGTATCGCGCATGCTGCTGGAGCGTGACGCGCGGCTGCGGATGTCCGTCTCGGTCACGACGCGGCCGCCCCGCCCCGGCGAAATCGATGGGCGCGATTATATCTTCACGAGCCAACCCGGCTTCGATCACATGGTTGAGGAAGGTGAATTCCTGGAATGGGCCCAGGTGTTCGACAACAGCTACGGCACGCCAAAGGCCGAAGTGAAAGCCGGGTTGAAGGACGGGAAGGACTATCTCTTCGACATCGACTGGCAGGGCACGCAGCAGCTCTATCAAAAGATGCAGGCGGACGTGGTGCGCGTGTTCCTGCTGCCGCCCAGCATCGACGAACTGCGCCGCCGCCTGACCTCCCGCGGCACGGACAGCGCCGAAGTCATCGCCGCCCGCATGGAGCGCGCCAAGGCCGAAATCAGCCACTGGGACGGCTATGACTACGTGATCGTCAACGACGATATCGACGTCTGCTTCGCGAAGGTGACGCAGATCCTGGCCGCCGAGCGCATGCGCCGCGCCCGCCAGACCGGCCTCATCCCCTTCGTCCGCGAACTCACCGCGCCCGACGCTTGAGAGCGCGAGCGGAGCAGCCCTGCCTCGCCAGCCCGCCACTCGCCAGCCCTCCTCGCCACCCCCTTCGCCCGCGCGCCCTTGTCCTCAGGCGATGCAGCGGATAGGCGCTGGCCCGCCTGTTTCAGATAGCCAGAGAAGAGCGTCAACCATGTCCGAACTCCAGTCCGCCATCGAAGCCGCATGGGACGCGCGCGATACCGTCTCCCCCACCAGCGCCGAC
>NZ_CAXYKL010000095.1:0-9253 GCF_964277725.1 uncultured Novosphingobium sp.
TCCAGCCCGACGGCGGCGCCAGCTACGATCTGTCGGCCAAGGTGCTGCAGATCATCAAGGCTTCGCAGGTCACCAAGTTCGGCTTTGTCGGCAACGAGCAATACTCCGAGTTCAGCAAGTAAGCTGACCGGCAGCAAACTACCCGCAAGGGTTCGAAAGGGGCGGAGCGATCCGCCCCTTTTTTGTCGGCGCGCAGCGGCGCGTACACCGGACGATCGATAAATTGTTCGGGGATGAGGGGCGATCAGCCAGATTCGTCTGAGCTGCCTGCCACCGGATGAGACCGGAAGGTAGCTGCGACAAACCGCTGCCACAGCCTGCGCCTCATCAAGTCAGGCTCGCGCTCTCCATCCGCCTATCCTGGCCGGCTGAGGACACCGCCATCTTGCAGGGGCGCAAGCTGTCCATCTCCATGGGCCGGCTAGGAGATCCGCGACGAGCGTTGGATCACGCACTTCGCCCCTCCCCCGCTCGACACGAACGGAACGGCAGAAAATAGAATCAGCGGCCAAACCAATCGTCCGGCCCGCTCAGTCCCCTTCCACATCCTCCAGCGGTTCCACCCGCATGGCCAGGGATGCCAAGCTTTCCGCCTCCAGCAGCAAGTCATCGTCCGCCGCGCCGGAAGGCAGGTTTTCGCGCCCGACCATCGAGATTACCGGCACCGATAGCGGGCTGATCCGATCCAGTTGCACATGATCGATCTCCCGCGCGGCGCGGTCCAGCACGTCGCCCACGCGGCCCACGTCGGTCATGCGCTGGCGAGCGTCGGCCCAGGCTGCCTGGATCAGCAGGTGATCGGGCTCATACTTGCGAAGCACGTCATAGATCAGGTCGGTCGAGAAGGTGACCTGCTTGCCCGACTTGCGCTTGCCGGGCTGCTGGCGCTCGACCAGTCCGGAGATCACCGCCACTTCGCGAAAGGCCCGGCGCAGCAAGTGCGACTGCTGCACCCAGTCCACGAATTCGTGCGTCAGGATATCGGGAGAAAGCAACGCCACCGGGTCCTCCACCGGCTTCACGCCCCACACCGCCAGGGTGTAGTCCGTAGCGACGAAGCCCAGCGGCCCCAGCCCCCGCTCCTCCATCCGGCGGGTCAGTAACATGCCCAGCGACTGGTTCGCGTTCCACCCTTCGAAGGTATAATAGGTGGTGTATTCCAGCCCGCGGTGCGGAAAGCTTTCCACCAGCAGGCGGCCAGGCACCGGCAGGTGAGAGCGATAGTCCTGCACTTCCAGCCATTCGCGCACATCGTCCGGAAAACGCGCCCAACCCACACGATCGGCGATCATCTCGCGCACGCGCTGCGCCAGAGTACCGGTGATCGGCAGGCGCAGGCCGGAGTAGCTGGGGATCGAAGCGGACTTGCGCGCCGCGCGCACGATCAGCTCCAGGTCCTTGATCGATTCCACTTCTAGGTCGATCCCGGCGAAGCGGAAGGTATCGCCTGTCTTCAGCCCCGCGCCGAACATCTCCTCTACCTTGCCCAGCGACCGGCCATTGCGGAAGCGTACTTCCAGCATTTCGTTATCGACGATGATCCCGGCGTTCAGGCGATGCCGCGCGGCATGTTCGGGGTGGGCCAACCGCCACGTGCCGTCCTTGTCCTTCACGATCCGCTTGAACCGCTCGTAGGAACGCAACGCGTAGCCGCCGGTCGCCACGAAATCGAGCACGCGGGCGAAGATCTCCTCGTCCACCCAGGCGTAGGGGAGCGAGCTGCGCACTTCGTCCAGCAGCTCCGCCTCGCGGAACGGCCCGGCGCAGGCGCACCCCATCACATGCTGGGCCAGCACGTCGAGCCCGCCGGGGCGAAAATCCTCACCATCGCGCACGCCCAGCTCCACCGCTTCCTGCGCCGCGATCGCCTCGATGAATTCGAAGCGGTTGCCCGGCACCAGCAGCGCCTTGCTGGGTTGATCGAGCCGGTGATTGGCGCGCCCGATCCGCTGCAGCAGGCGTGACGACCCCTTGGGCGCCCCCATCTGCACCACCAGATCGATATCGCCCCAATCGACGCCCAGGTCGAGGCTGGCGGTGCAGACCAAAGCCCGCAACTCGCCCCGCGCCATCGCCCCTTCCACCTTGCGTCGCGCCTCTTTGGAAAGCGAGCCGTGGTGGATGCCGATCGGCAGCGTCAGCTCATTGGCGTCCCACAACCACTGAAAGATGTATTCTGCCAGAAAGCGGGTGTTGGTGAAGATCAGCGTGGTACGGTGGGCGGCGATTTGTTCGTATAATTGCGGGATAGCCCAGGTGGCGGCGTGGCCGCTCCACGGAATGCGCTCTTCGGTGGGCAGCAATAGCCCGACGTGGGGCTGCGCGCCCTGCTCGCCCTGCACCAGCGCCACGCTATCGACATCGCCCCACGGCGCCAGCCAGCCGCGAAACTCCTCGGGATCGGCAACGGTGGCGGAAAGCGCCGCGCGCTGCATCGCGGGCGCAATCGCCTGCAGGCGGGACAGCGCCAGCGCCAGCAGATCGCCGCGCTTGCCCGTGGCGAAGGCATGCACCTCATCGATCACCACGCGTTGCAGCCCGGCGACCAGCGTTGCCGCCTCCGGATAGCTCAGCAACAGCGAGAGCGATTCGGGCGTGGTCAGCAATACATGCGGCGGCCTAGCGCGCTGGCGGGCCTTGCGATCGGACGGCGTATCGCCGCTGCGCGTCTCGATCCGCAGCGGCAGGCCCATCTCCTCCACCGGGGTGAGCAGATTGCGCTGCACGTCATGCGCCAGCGCCTTTAGCGGCGAGACATAAAGCGTGTGCAGGCCATCGGGCGGGGCGGCGCCGTCCAGTCGGGAGGGGCAGAAGGCGGCCAGGGTCGGCAGGAAACCGGCCAGCGTCTTGCCCGCGCCCGTGTCCGCCACCAGCATCGCGTGCAGCCCGGCGTCGGCGGCGGCCAGCATTTCGCGCTGATGGCTGCGGGGAGACCAGCCACGACCCGCGAACCAGGCATCGATCTCGGAAGGTATGCCGGTGGCGCTGGACATGGACGCAAGGTGGCGAGTGATCGGCACGTCCACAAGGCGCGCGATGCCGCCCAGCCCCCCTGCTCCCCAAAGACGCGACGGCGAACCAGCCTGACCGATGTTGCGCCGGAGCGAACGCGGCCTGCGCCCGGCGGTGGACCGTTACGCGCCCAAAGCACGTTGATCATGCACAGGCAGCGGCGAAACCAGCCGTCGTCCTATCTGCGAAATGGAGAGATCCCGATGAGTGATCGTGACCGTCAAAACCCATATGACCGCAACACGCAGCAAGGCAGTGGCCGCTACGGACAGAACTACGATTCGCCGCGCCAGGCCAATCAATGGCAAAGCGACAGCAGCCAGCAAGGCGGCGATTGGCAGCAGGATTCCAGCCAGCGCGCGCATGGCTCGGATGATTATTCCCACGATTATCGCTTCTCCGGCCAGAATTCGGGCCAGGGATCAAGTTACGACTACGGTCGCGGCGGCTCGCAGGGCTATGGCCGGTCCGGCAGCGGCAGCTACGGCCAGGGCGGCTATGCGGCGCGTCAGGACGAAGGTCGCTATGGCGCTTACGATCGCGGATCGTCGGATCGCGGCTTTGGCGACAATCGCGGCCAGCGCGGCTATGGACAGTATGAAAATCGGGGCGATCGCAACCGCTACGGCGCCGGCGGCTCGGCCAGCGCGTATGCCGGCCGCGATTATGACGCCAGCGGCGGCAACGATTTCGTCAACTTCACCAGCGAAGACTTCGGCGGCCGGGATTTCTCCAACCGGGGCGGCAGCGGCCTTTCGGGCGGCGCGCGTTCCAGCGAATCTTATCGTCCCAGCTACGGCCCCGGCAGCTGGGGCCGTGATGACAATGACAGCCGCAGCGACCGCAATCGCAATACTTCGCGCGAGGATTACGGCAGCTGGCGTCACTATGGCGAGAGCCGGGGCTTCCTGCAGCGCGCCGGCGACGAGATCGCCAGCTGGTTCGGTGACGAGGACGCCTCACGCCGCCGCGAGCAGGATCAGCGTTATGACGATCAGCAGGAGCGCCTGGGCCATCGCGGACGCGGCCCTTCGGGCTACACCCGCTCAGACGATCGCATCCGCGAGGACGCCAACGATCGGCTGACGCATGACCATCGCGTCGACGCCACGGATATCACCGTCAGCGTAAAGGACGGCGAAGTGACCCTGGACGGCAAGGTCGACAGCCGCGACGCCAAGCGCCGTGCCGAAGATGCGGTCGAGCATATCTCGGGCGTGAAGCACGTGCAGAACAACCTGCGTGTTCAGGAGCGGCAGAGCAGCGCCGGCTATGGCGCATCATCGGGTACAAACAGTTGGAATACCGGCTCGACCACCGGCGCGGCAACGCCGGGCTCTTCCAGCACCAGCGCACTGTCGGGCACCGGAACCACGCCGAGCTCGTCCGCGCTAGGCTCGGCCAGTACCGGAACATCGGGCACGGCCACCACGGGCGCCAGCACGACCAGCGGCATCGGCTCGGCCAGCACGACCCGGACCACCGACAAGACCTCCTGATCGCTAACATCAGGACGATCTAGGAAGGGGAGCCTCAATGGCTCCCCTTTTTTTGGCGGCGGGCTTAGGCCGGCCAAGTCAGAGACCCGTCGCTCGCCAGGATCATCACACGCAGCGGCGGCCGGTTGTCCAGCCGCCGCCGCTTTGGGTGATCAGTGTCCGGCTTGCGGGCCGCGTTCCAGGCCGGAGAGCTTCAGCTGCTCGTCGATCTGGGCCATCAGGCGGTTGAGGCCGTCTTGAGTCTCGCTTTCGGCGCGAGCGACGAGGACATCCTGGGTGTTGGAGGCGCGCAGCAGCCACCAGCCGTCGGGCGTGTTGACGCGTACGCCGTCGATGCCGATGACATCGGCGTCGGTCTTGGCCAGGCGCTCCTTCACTTCCTCGATCGCAGCGAACTTGCGGCTCTCGTCCACCTGGAAGCGCATTTCCGGCGTGTTCAGCATCTGCGGCATTTCTCCACGCAGCTGCGTGACCGACTTGCCCAGGCGGATCGAGGCGGCGATCAGCCGGATCGCGGCATACAGGGCATCGTCGAAGCCGTAATATTCGTGCTTGAAGAACACGTGGCCGCTCATCTCACCGGCCAGCGGCGAGCCGGTTTCCTTCATCTTGGACTTGATCAGCGAGTGGCCGGTCTTCCACATCAGCGGTTCGCCGCCATGCTGCTTGACGCTGTCGAACAGCGCACGGCTGGCCTTGACGTCGGCGATGATGGTGGCGCCTGGCACCACCTTCAGCAGATCCTCGGCGTAGATCGAGAGCAGCTGATCGCCCCAAATCACACGGCCTTCGCCATCGATAGCGCCGATCCGGTCAGCATCTCCGTCAAAAGCGATGCCAAAGTCGAGGTTCTTCTCCGCGACGAGCGCCTTCAGGTCTGCGAGGTTCTTTTCCTCGGTAGGATCAGGATGATGGTTGGGAAAGTTTCCGTCGACTTCGGTGAACAGCAGGTGATGCTCTCCGGGCATGCGGCTGGTCAGCAATTCCAGGGCGGGTCCGGCGGCGCCGTTGCCGGCGTCCCAGCCGATACGCAGCCCGTCGAGCTTGTCGGCGGGCAACCCGTCCAGCCCCTTGAGCATGCGGGTGACGTATTCGTTTAGGATGTCGACCTGGGTGCTGGTGCCGGGGGTGGCCGCCTCGTCCCAATCCCCTTCAGCGGCCATCGCGCCGATCTTCTGGATGTCCGCACCGAAGAACGGCCGACCCATAAATACCATCTTGAAGCCATTGTAATTGGCGGGATTGTGGCTGCCAGTTATCTGAATGCCGCCCTGCACATCTTCCATTGAGGCTTCGGCGTAATACAGCATCGGCGTGGGCCCCATGCCGATGCTGACCACGTCAAGGCCGCAAGCGGTCAGCCCGTCGATCAGGCCCTTTTCCAGCATGGGCGAGCTGACGCGGCCGTCATAGCCGATTGCCACCTTCTTGCCCCCTTCGCGCGCCAGCAGCGTGCCGAAGCCGCGACCGATGGCGTGCGCATCATTGATGCTCAGCGTCTCGCCGATGATGCCACGGATGTCGTATTCGCGAAGTACCGTGGGGTCGAAGGTGTAGCTCATCGTCACTCCTGCACATGAAGAGGCAGATCGGCGAGAAGGACATCCCTCGCGGCGTTAGCCTCGTGAACCAGTTCGTTGCTGCCGCCCCGGTCCGGATGAACCGTGGCGATGAGACGGCGATGCGCCTCTATGATATCCTGACGCCCGGCTTCGGGGGCGACGCCCAGCAGCGCGCGTGCCTGCTGCCGCACCGCTGAACGCGCCGAGCCGATCTTCGGTTGCCACGGCCACCGGCCCATCGCCATCTTCCAAACGACGGCGGCCAGCGCCAGCAATATGATAAGCTTGATCACTCGGCGGCGACGGCCATCTCTGGCCCGTCCTGCACCGAGGAGTCCTGCGCCGAGGAGTCCTGCGCCGAGGAGTCCTGCACCGGAGCGGCCCGGCTCGGCACCGGCAGGTTCAGCCCCGCGACGAGGCCGCGCAGCTCCTGCCGGGCTACGAGGTGGCTGGTGCCCAGATCGCCCAAGTGCCCCTTGTCCAGCAGGGTCAGGCCCGAGGGGAACAGCTCACGGAAGATCACGCGCTCTGACAAGCCGCCCGCGACGCGGAAGCCCACGCGCTTGGACAATTCGTGCAGCGCGCCGTCCAGGCGCTTCATGTTGCGCGCCTGCAGCTGCTGCGTGCGGTTGCGCACCACCACCCAGTCCAGCTCGCGCCGCTGATCGTTGATGGTGGAGTGGGCGCGCTTCTTGCGCGCTTCCCACATCAGCTCGGCATAAAAGGAGAGCTTCTTCACCTTGAAGGTCTCTCCCTCCACCTGCCCGATCAGGTCGAAATCGACGAAGCTGTCGTTCAGCGGCGTCACCAGCGTATCGGCGGTGGTGGCGACGTGCCGGGCCAGCGGATCGTCCTTGCCGGGCGTGTCGAACAGCAGGAAGTCCTGCCCCTCTCCGATTTCCGCCGCGATTTCCTCCAGCTCGTCCACGCTGTCGCCATCGTAATAGGTGAAGCGGGTGCCAGGCAGGCTGATGCCGCGCCGCTTTTCGGTATCGAGCCGGTTTTCCATGTAGCGGAACAGCGTGCGCTGGCGGTGGTCGAGATCGATGCAGGCGACTTGCGCGCCCTGATACGCCAGCGCGATCGCCACGTGGACCGCAGTGGTGGACTTGCCGGTGCCGCCCTTCTCGTTGGCGAAGACGATGCGATGCGCTGTCACGGTCGTTCCCTCGGTTCTTTTGGCCGTAAAATTATTGCCCGAAGCGCCTTTGCACGGCTAGTCCCGCGCGGCACCCCAAACTGGTACGGCCCATCATATCGGAGCGCGCCCCTCCAATGCAATTGATCCACGCCCTTGATCCACTACGAAGCGCGATCGACGCCTTGCGCGCTGATGGCGCGATCGCCCTGGTGCCCACCATGGGAGCCTTGCATGACGGTCATTTGACGCTGGTGCGCGAGGCAAAGGCCAAGGCGGCGCATGTAGTGGTGTCGATCTTCGTCAACCCGCTCCAGTTCGGAGCGAACGAGGATCTGGACGCCTATCCCCGCCAGCTGGAACGCGATTGCGCGCTGCTGGAGGCAGAAGGCGTGGCGGTAGTGTGGGCGCCCAAGGTGGAGGCGATGTACCCGGCCGGGTTCGCCACCAACCTCTCGGTCTCGGGCGTCAGCGAGGGATTGGACGGCGCGGCCCGGCCCGGCCACTTCGATGGCGTGGCGACGGTGGTGTGCAAGCTGTTCAACCAGGTCCTGCCCGATCGGGCGCTGTTCGGGGAGAAGGACTGGCAGCAGCTTGCCGTCATCCGCCGCATGGCGCGCGACCTGGACCTCACCCGCCCCCATGCCGACGCGATCCTGGGCGTGCCGACCGTGCGCGAGGCGGATGGCCTGGCGATGAGTTCGCGCAACGCCTACCTCACGCCCGAGCAACGCGCCGCCGCCGTGGCCTTGCCGACCGCGATGCGCGCGGCGATCGCCGAGATCGAGGGCGGAGTGCCGGTAGGCGATGCGCTGTCAGCCCTGGCGCGCGCGTTGCTGGCGGGGGGCTTCCTGTCGGTCGACTATGCCGAGCTGTGCGACGCGGCGGACCTTAGCGTCTTGCCCGCCCGCTCCGACAAGCCGATGCGCCTGCTGGTCGCGGCACGGATCGGCAAGGCGCGGTTGATCGACAACATGGCGGTGGCGCCCTGATCGGTCACATGCCGATCAGAAGGGAAGTTTGGTTCGCGCAGAGTTCGCAGAGGCGCATAGAACCGGCTTCCGCGGCGAAGCCGCCTATCGACTCGACAATCCCACCAATTGCAACCTACCACCACGCAAGGGCCTGACGGCCAAGAGGATCGCCTCTTCTTTTTCTCCGCGCCTCTGCGCCTCTGCGCGAAACAATCTTCCTTCCCCCGTCGCCCGCCTCAGCGTGAACCAGAAATTGCGCCAAGCTGCACGCCCCGCTAAGGGCCGCAGGTCATGACCCAAGAGCGCGATTACCGAGCCACTGTCTTCCTGCCGAAGACGGACTTCCCGATGAAGGCAGGCCTTCCCCAGAAGGAGCCAGCTATCCTGGCGCGCTGGCAGGAAGCCGGCCTGTACGAGAAGACGCGCGCCGCGCGCGCCGGTCGTGAAAAGTTCATCCTTCACGACGGCCCGCCCTACGCCAATGGCGACATGCACATCGGCCATGCGCTGAACCACATCCTCAAGGACATGGTGGTGCGCACTCAGACCCTGCTGGGCAAGGACGCGCCCTACGTACCGGGTTGGGACTGCCACGGCCTGCCGATCGAGTGGAAGGTAGAGGAGCAGTACCGCAAGAAGAAGCTGGACAAGGACCAGGTCGACCCGGTCGAGTTCCGCGCCGAATGCCGCGCCTATGCCGCCAACTGGGTGAACGTCCAGCGCGAGCAGCTGAAGCGCCTGGGCATCAACGGCGATTGGGACAAGCCCTACCTGACGATGGACCCTCAGGCCGAAGGCACGATCGTGTCCGAATTGCTGAAGTTCGCGGAGAGCGGCCAGCTCTATCGCGGCGCCAAGCCGGTGATGTGGTCCCCCGTCGAGAAGACCGCGCTGGCCGAGGCCGAGGTCGAGTACGAGGACATCGTCTCGACGCAGATCGACGTGGCGTTCGAGATCATCGAGAGCCCGATCCCGGAACTGGTCGGCGCGCATGCGGTGATCTGGACTACGACGCCTTGGACGATCCCGGTGAACCAGGCTTTGGCTTATGGGCCTGAGGTTGAGTAC
>NZ_CAXYKL010000096.1:0-11869 GCF_964277725.1 uncultured Novosphingobium sp.
TGATCACGGGTCAGTTCGGGATCGGCCACGATCGCAACCTGCGAGCCGGCGATGTAGAATTCGCGACCAGAAAAGACGCTCGCGTGATCGGTGCAAAGCCAGGCCGCCACGGCGGCAGGATTGCGCAGTTCCGGCATCACGTTGTTCCAAGGCAGTCGTTGCATCGAATTGAGCGGAACATCGAGGCGGGCGCTTTCATCCAAGGTGCGGCGGATGGCGGGTATGTCCATTGTCGAACCCGCGGCAATCGGGCGCACCGCATTCACGCGGACGCCATATTCACCCACTTCCCGCGCCAGGGATCGCGTGAGGCCGGTGACGCCTTCCTTTGCGGCGCTGTAGTTTGTCATGCCCCAGTGGCCCCAGCCCGAGGGCGACGAGTAATTCACGATCGCGCCGCGGCTTTTGATGATATGCTCAAGGCCGGCCTTGATCGTGGCAAAGTAGCCTTTCAGGTTGACCGCGATCACGATGTCAAAATCCTCCTCGGTCATTTCGAGAAGGGGTGCCGGCCGGATGATGCCGGCGTTGTTGATCAGAAAGTCGAGGCGGCCGAAGCTGTCCAGCGCGGCACCTACAAGATTGCGGCCACCCTCCATGGTGCTCATGTTCGAAGTTTCTGCGACGGCTTCGCCGCCCATCGCCTTGATCTCGTCCACTACGGCTTGGGCGATGGACTGATCGGCCCCGCCGCCTATCGGTGCGCCACCCAGATCATTGACGACGACCTTGGCGCCCTGTCGGGCGAACAACAGCGCGGTCTCTCGACCTATACCACGCCCGGAACCAGTGATCGCAACGACACGGCCTTCAAAATGACGATCCACGCACACTCTCCTAGCAATCAGATCACCTGGTTGCAGGAGGTTGTGTCACAGGTGGAAACCTACCGGAAGCCGCACAGCGCGTAGGCCGCCTTCCATCTGTCATCTGATGTCTGGCACAAAACGACGGCCTGCGTGAGCGCAACGGTCAGGCCGGATCCCATTCCAGATAAAGATCACGCATGGTGTTGATGATGCCCGATGACATACGTGGTGCCGTGCCCGATTTGATCCGGAATTCCGGCATGCCGAGCACGAATTCTTCCAGGTATATCTTGATTTCCCGCCGGGCGAGGCGCGCACCCAGGCAGGTGTGCAGCCCGCTGCCAAAGTTCATGTGCCGGCGATTGCGGCGCGCGGGGTCGAAGGTCATTGGATCAGGATTTACCCGTTCGTCCAGTCCAGCCAGAGGGAAGATGCCCAGAATCTGATCACCCTGGCGGATGGAAACGCCGCCCAGGTCCAGATCATGGTGCACGAGCCGGGCGAGGTTGCTGGTTCCGAAACGGCGCGTGATCTCCTCTACGGCGCCGTCGATCAGTTCTGGTTGGGCCCGCAACTGGGCTTGTAGCTCGGGATGCCTGGCAAAGTGCACGGTAGCGAAACTTGTGGTGTTTATCACCGTGTCCAGGCCGCCGGTGACCACCAACTGCACGACATTATGCCGCTCCGTCGGTGTCAGATCGCGATCCGTGACTTGCGCCTGCACCAACATGCTGACGAAATCATCACCCGGATTTTTCTGACGATCCTTGATGAGATCGGCGATGTACGCGTGCGTTTCCGCTTGTGCTTCCTCAGCCCCCGGTTGGCCCGGGACCATCCGCTCGGCCAAATTGGCGAGGTAAGGCGCTTCGCTTTCGGGCATGCCTAAAAGGTTGAGGAACGTCACGATTGGCATGACGCTGGCGAAGTCATGCATGAAATTGCATTCGCCACGCGCCCTTAGCTTGTCAAGGATATCAACCGCAGCGGCGCGAGCCCGGATGCTGGCGCCGTTCAAAGCGGCGGGGGTAAAGGCCTTGGAAACGAGCTTGCGAAACGGCGCATGATCTGGCGGGTCCAGTTGAGACGGACCAGTATGGGGGATAATCCCGATCGGGACGAAGGGCTCTGTATTAGAAAAACGCGCCGCATCGGTGCAAAGCGCAGCAATCTCGTTGTAACGAGTTACTACCCAATGGCCGCCGTAGCGCGGGGTCCAGAAGACATCCGGATGGCTGTCCTGAATGCCTTTCCACAGTGCGTGGACGTCATCAGTATAGCCGTCAACCATCCCGTTTGGATTGTAGAGGTCGAAATCAAAGACCAGTTCTTCAGGTATGTGGCTGGGCTTGATCGCCGTTTGAACGTTCACGACTTCAACTCTCCAACATTTTTGTTTTCTACGATATGACCGCCCACCATTCCAAACGCAATGTTGACGGACGCGCGTGTCCGCCTAGTGCTGTGGCCTCACAAACGTGGCGATACCGTTTTGATGTGCGACGAATACCGGTTTTCCGATAGGAGCCAATGTCGCAATCTCATCCAGCGGCACCGGCATACCGGTGTCTCGTCCACGATAAATCCGGAAAAAAGTCAGTTCGTCGATACGAAACACATGTCGCTCGCCCTGCTCATCTTCAATTTCGATCGCGTTGGCGTCAGCAGCGAGCAGAGTGCCCAATACAGGCACGCCATCAGACTTGCGCGTGCACCGAATATCCATCGACAAACGGAAGTATCGGTCCGAGCGATTGGCCAAGCCGCTATGCGGTGATTCCAAGCTGAACATCAGTAGATCGCCAGGTTCGTACTCGGCGCGACGCCAGCTTTCGGATGGCACGTCGTTCAAGTTGATGCCCCGCGGGGGGCGGCGAAAGTCACCCAGGCGCGGCTTGTGCAGACCCTCGGTGACGGCGAGCCCCCCGGTCGCCTCGTCGATCGGCGCAATCGGGATCCAGCACACGCGCAGCGCCAGACCCTTGTTGTTCGCGCCATCGGCGTGGACGAAGTTGAAGCGGCTTGGCTGATCCGATCCGCCCGGGGGCACGGCGTGGAATTCGGTGTTTGGCACCCATACCACTTCGTCACCCAGCAACTCTTCGAAGAACGACCTGATCTTGGGATTCGCGATAAAATCATCTGCCGGATAGCGGGCAAGCAGCGGGTCGAGATCCGGATCAGCTCCCATGCGGATGGGGTAATCGTCAAGCGGCACGCCGTTATAGATCGCCACGTCGGATCGGCCCGGCTCGACCACGCCGAGGTCATTCAGCACTTCAAGGAATACCGCCCGCACCCGTCCGATCGCATCCTTGTCCAGAACGTCGCGGAAGAACCAGTATCCATCGCGATCCCAGGCCACATCCAACGCCGCGCGATCACCCAGCAGATGGTTCGACACATTGAACTGCGGCATCGCCGGCGTATCGGCGGAAGTGGACGTGATACGTTCCGGAGCCAGCGTGGCCATGATCTTTTATCCTCATCCCGAAATCTGAAGACGCACATGGTTCGTGCGTTACGATAGCCATTGTGCCCCCGTTCGACAGATTGATACCGGCTACGTTCGAACAAAAACCGGATTATATTTGCAGAGGTTGGCGAAGCCGCGCCATGACCGGATGGGCGGTGCCGCAAAACCTGATACCATTTGCGGCGACTCATTCAGTAGGGGGCCAGGCACGATGCCATCGACCTACGACGACGATACGACCGCGCGCATGACACAATGGGTCACGGACCACCGTGAGAGCTATCTTTCCTCCGGCGGCGCACGCGGCCACATCATGGATATGAGTTTTTTGGGTGGCTATCGCTATGAGCCGATGCTGCTGCTGCGCAACGTCGGGCGAAAATCAGGCAAGACGATGATCAATGGTCTGGGGTACACGCAGTTCGGCCCTGAAATCGCGATAGTCGCGTCCAAGGGCGGTGCGGACGATCATCCGCAGTGGTATCTTAATATCCAGGCAGGTAGCCCAGTCGCATTTCAGATCGCGACGCAAGCCTTTGCCGCCACTTGGCGAGAGCCGACCGGCGGTGAAAAGGAAGAAGCCTGGACGTGGGTGATAAAGGGCAACCCGCTGTTTGCCCAATATCGCCAGGTTTCAAAACGCGACATTCCCATCGTGCTGCTCAACCCGCTGGAGGAAATTCCCGTCTTCAGGGAGTGACGCCAGCCCCCCGGCGCCTTCGTCGTGCAGGGCAGGTCGGTGTCCGGCTACTGACGGGTAACGCCCCTCAAGCCGGATTACCGCGCTCGATCAGATCATGCGCCGCCATCGGCCCCACCATGCTGACGCCACCGTCCACCGGCAACAGCACCCCTGTCACGAACCGGGCGGCATCGCTGGCGAGGAACAGCACCGCTTGCGCGATGTCCCAGGCATCGCCCTCCACGCCCAGTGGCCCAATGTCCTTGCGGGCTCGACGCAGGTCGGCATCCATCATGCCCGCGATATGCGGGGTCTGGATATGCCCGGGCGCGATCACGTTGGCACGCACGCCATCGCGCCCATGCATGACGGCGGTTTCGCGCGTGAAGGTGATCAGCGCGGCTTTCGAGGGGCCATAAGCGATATTGCCATAAGCCTGCATCCCCGCGATCGAGGCGATGTTGACGATGGCCCCCTTCCCTGCTGACGTGAAGTGCTGGAGAGCGGCGGCTGTCATGGCCACGGCACTTTGAAAGTTGATGGCGAACACGCGGCTCAGCGCGGCCACATCCAGATCGGTTAGCGAGGTGGCCGTTGCGCTCAAGCCCACATTGTTGACCAGGATGTCCAGCCGCCCCAGCGCCACCGTCGCTTCACCGACCATTGCCGCGCAGCGCTCAGCATCGGCGACGTCGCCAGCGATGGCGACCGCCCTGCCCCCGGCCGCCTCGATCACGGCCCGGACCTCTTCTGCGCGGGATATATCGAGATCAACCACTGCTATCGCCGCCCCGGCACTTGCCAGGGTCAAGGCGATCGAGCGCCCGATGCCCCCTTCCGCGGAGCCGCCGCCAGTGACTATCGCCACGCGGCCGATCAGGTTCGTTCCCGCCGCGCCGGGATGCGCGGCCGGGATCATTGGTGAGCTACCAACTTTGACGCCATCGGCATGCAATTCACACCCTCGACAATGCGAACAATATCATCCGCATCGAGACGCGAACCGGTGACAACGGTTATGCTCAAATCCCTCTCCTCTATAACCGGCA
This sequence comes from uncultured Novosphingobium sp., assembly GCF_964277725.1. Classification (NCBI taxonomy): domain Bacteria; kingdom Pseudomonadati; phylum Pseudomonadota; class Alphaproteobacteria; order Sphingomonadales; family Sphingomonadaceae; genus Novosphingobium; species uncultured Novosphingobium sp. The sequence goes on from NZ_CAXYKL010000096.1 coordinate 5,017, forward strand.
GGTCCTGCATGCTGACCGTTCCGGACATTGACCTTAGGCCTTGAGCGCCTGCCGTGGGCAGGATAAATCCGGGCAGACACCGGATAAAACAGTATGGCCAACAAACTCGCCCTTCTCGTGCTGCCAGGCGCTTCCCTTGCAGGGGTCGGCGTGTGGCAGGACGGCAGGATCTGTCTTCAAGAGCAGGTTCGTCAAACCTTCGCCGCCACCGACAAGCAGGGAATGGACTCAGAATTCTTCACGCTCTCCGTGGATGGAAGGCCAGTGCGCCTGGCTGACCGAACATTGTTCAGCGTCGATGGCGCTGTGACAGATGAGCGGGCTTACAGCTTCATATGGCTTCCCGCGTTTCTGGCAGAAAATGACCAGCAGTTCACTGCAGGGATGAGCCAGGCCGCGACGCTTCATCCCTGGCTGCGAAAGCAGCACGCGCTTGGCGCCACGATCGCGGCCAGCGGCGCGGCAATGCTGCTATTGGCGGGATCGGGCCTTACGCAAGACATGGCGCTGCCCCTTTCGGTGCCCCTGCAGATCAAGGCGCGCAAGATCGATCCTCGTTTGCGATTGTCCCAGCCGACAGATCTGGCCGATCGCGGCGATATCATTCTGTCTCCAGGCGCGGCGCACGATGCGGCAGCCGTGATGCGAGGGTTACAACGTGCATTGACTCACGGGATCGGGCGGTATCTTTCCGCTCTCTACGGATTGCCTGAAGACGAACAGCACGAAAGCGCGACGCCGCAAATGGAGCGCGCCAAATTGCTGCTCGAACAGACGTTTGCGTCCAACATGGCGATCCAGATGGTGGCCGAACGATTATCGATCAGTCCATCTGCGTTCACGCGGCAATTTCGAAAAGCCTTTCATGTATCACCCAAGGCCTACGTTCAGGACCTGCGCCTGTTCTCCGCCAAGACGATGCTGGAGCGCACCAATCGCAAGATCGACGATATCGCCATCAATGTCGGCTATTCGGACTCGCGGCTTTTTCGAATGATGTTCAAGAAAGCAACCGGCCAGTCAGCGCGCGAATGGCGCGCGAACGTTCAGACCGAAAAGGGGCTTTGATCCCTCATCAACAGCCTGAAGCCCTACGTCCGAGGTGATAACCGCCGCTGATCTGCGGCGTCCGCCGCCTCGATCAATCGACAGCGACAATCGCTACCATCACCTCTCGGACGCTTCGGACATCACCGTCTGTTCGGGCCTGACCAAGCGAGCACGAATGGCCGCAGCCAAGGCATCGGCATCGTACGGCTTGGGCAGAACCACGCAGTCCGTGTCACCCGCCACCGCGCCGGGATCACCAGTTGCGAATACGATCAGCGTTTCTGGCCGTAGCGCGCGGGCCGTCACGGCCAGATCCTGGCCCGATGCGCCCGGGAGATTGAGGTCAGTCACCAGCACATCCACGGGCGCTGTCTGCAACGCGGCCAGCGCCTCTTCCGCGCTTGCGGCTTCTACCACGATAAAGCCGGCTTCTTGCAGCATCTCACTGGTGTTAACGCGGATCAGCGCATCGTCCTCCACCAGCAACGCCGTGCGGGACATGACTGAAACAGGCGGGGTGACCGGCGTTGCGGCAGGGATCTGTGCCACTGACGGTACTGCGCCCTGGCCCTGCTGGCGTTGAAGCTCGTTCGCCAGCACATGGCGAAACTTTCGCGCCAGAGCGTCGCGCGTGTAGGGTTTGGACAGAAGCTCGACGCCCTTATCCAGCTTTCCGCCATGGACGATCGAATTCTCGGTATAGCCGCTGGTGAACAGCACGGCCAGGTTGGGCAGCCGTTCGCGAGCCTTGCGAGCGAGCTCCGGGCTTTTTAGCGGGCCTGGCATGACGACATCGGTGAAGAGGATGTCGATGGGGATGCCACTCTCGATCACCGCCAAGGCGCTTGTCGCCTCGGGTGCCTTGAGCACGCGATAACCCAACTCCGACAATGTCTCGACCACGGTGGCGCGCACGTCCTCGTCGTCCTCCACCACGAGCACCGTCTCCGTGCCGCCCTCGATCGGTCCAGAATATGTGGTCACTTCGATATCTTCCGCCTCGGTCGCGCGCGGCAGGTAGAGGCGAATGGTGGTGCCCTCCCCTTCTTCCGAATAGATCTTCACGTGCCCGCCCGATTGCTTGACGAAGCCGTAGACCATGGACAACCCTAGGCCCGACCCCTTCCCTTCGGCCTTGGTCGAAAAGAACGGCTCAAACACTTTGGCGATGATATCGGCCGACATGCCAGAGCCTGTATCGCTCACGGCCAGCATCACGTATTGCCCGGCCTTCACCTCATCGTGGGCGCGCGCATAATCGTCATCCAGATGCGCATTGGCGAGTTCGATCGTCAGCTTGCCCTGGCCATCCATGGCGTCACGCGCGTTGATCGCCAGGTTGAGCAGCGCGTTCTCGATCTGCACCGGATCGATGAACGTATTCCACAGTCCACCCGAAAAGATCGTCTCCACTTCGATCCCTTCGCCGATCGCGCGGCGCAGCATGTCGTCCATGCCTTGTACGAACCGGGTGACGTTGACGACCTTGGGCTCCAAGGCTTGGCGGCGTCCGAACGCGAGAAGCTGGGCCGCCAGCTTCGCCCCCCGCGAGACACCGGCCATGGCGTTGCTAACCCGCGTTTCGGCTCGCGGATTACCTGCAATATCCTTGGAAAGGAGTTGGAGATTGCCGCCGATCACTTGCAGAAGATTGTTGAAATCGTGCGCCACGCCGCCGGTCAGTTTGCCCACGGTTTCCATCTTCTGGGACTGGGCCAGCTTTGCCTCAGCATGGCGGCGTTCCGCGATCTCGTCGATCACGCGGCTTTCCAAGGTTTCGTTCAATTGGCGCAATTGGTCCTCGGCCCGTTCGCGATGCCGGACTTGCCGAGCCAGGCTAGCGGCATGCTCACGCAGTGCCGCTTCGGCCATCCGTTGCTCGGTGATGTCGGTATGGACGCCCACCCATTCGGTAATTTCGCCCGCGTCATTCAGGATCGGCAGGCCGCGGATCGCGAAGGTGCGCCATTCACCATCGTGACGACGCACACGGTGCTCATGGACGAACATGGTGCGCGTTGTGACGGCTTTGTTCCAGGCGATCACGGTAGCCGCCGCGTCATCGGGATGGACGGCAGAGGACCAGCCATAGCCTTCATATTCGGCGCGCCCCTGCCCTGTCAGCGCCGACCAGCCAGGCTGTTCCCCGACCATGCGGCCATCCGCGTTGTTCGTCCATAACACGCCGTGTACCGCGTCCATCGCCGCACGGAAGCGTGCGTTGCTGACGCGGACTTCCGCCTCGCGCGTCGAACGCTCAGCGATGTCGATCCCGAGGATATACACGCCCAGCACTTGGCCCGAGGCATCAACATGCGGCACGTATCGAAATTCCAGCGGTCGCGGTCCTAGATCACGATGTGGCACGATCGTTTCGCCGATAACTGTGCTTCCCATCAACGCGGCGTCCAGGTCGCTCCGCCGGGAGTGATAAAAGTCCTCGCCCATGATCTCACGGATGTGCCGCCCAATCATGGCCTCTGGTGCGATGCCGAACCACGTCTGATAGTTGGCGTTGGCGAAGCGGTAGACGTGATCACGGTCGGCATAAGCCACCAGCATCGGGACCGCGTCGGTAATCCGCCGAAGCTCCGCCTCACTGGCGGCCAGACTGCGTTCCGCCGCGATCCGCGCGCTGTTGTCGATGATGGTACACAGCACTCCGGCAGGCTTACCATCACCGTTGTAGACAGGCGTATAATAGAGCCCCAGCATCATCGTTTCGGGCCCGGTCGGCCGATGGAACGTGATCGGTTGGTCGGCATACGACAGCGTCGCACCCGCTAGCGTATTTTCCAGGACCGGCCTGTTGAACTCCCATACTTCCGGAAACGCCTCAGCTACCGGCGTGCCAAGGGCTGCGGGATGACGATCGCCCGCGATCTCGCGGTATGCGTCGTTGTAAAACATGACGTGGTCGTCACCCCACATGAGAACTTTGGCGACCGGCGAGTTGACGAGGTTTGAAATCGTGGTCCGCAACTCTGGTAACCATTGGTGTGGCGCGCCGAGCCTCGTTTTGCTCCAGTCGTGATTGCGGATCAGATCACCACACTCGCCGCCCGCGATTGGCCATTGGGCGACAACAGAAGCATCCGGTTGGCCACGCTCTCTTTTCAAAGCAGTAAGCCCTGCTCTCATCATATGATCGGCATCGGGATAATAGCCGGCGGCGACACTGGTCTCGACAAAAATCTCGAGATCAGAAGGGAGTGCGATCGTGGTGGGGGTTCGGCTAGCCATGATCCGAGTTGAAGCGGCCTTCCAACCGAGTCAAGAAGCTGAGCGACGATCGATGATCTGGCGCGGGCGCCAATCATTTTTCCTTCTGTAATCGATTTATATCACGCCGCTGCTCGCAGCGGGGGATTCATGATTCTAAAGGATTCTGATTCAGCGTCGAAAAAACTCTATATAGCAGTAGGATACGTCAGTTCACCTGACCGCGTGGGGGGTATGGCCTGTCCCGATGGGGGCCGAAGACTGACCACTTGGGGGCTCTCTCCTGTCCCATCGGGGCAATCCTGGCCGGTTGGGGGTATTACCGGGAATGTCATCCGATTCGCCGATTTGCGCGGGTATTTTGACAGTCTCTCCACAAAGCCAGGTGGTTTTGGGCAGGTCATGGGTAAGAAGCAGCGACTCGCGGCAATTCCAAGAGTCGCGTAGAAAACGTCTGCCGATCAAACCTGACCAGTTGGGGGCAATGTTTGCGTTTATCCTGCCCTGACTTGACGAAGAAGGACAGGTCAGGCACCACAGGTCGCAGTGACGCGCGGATTTTACCCCTTGCGCGAGCAGCAAGAGTTCCATGGCCGACACCACTAAGTCTTCGCTTGCTGGAAACGATCCATCGCCCGGGCGGGCGATGAAAGTCGCGGCTGCCCTCAAGGCGAAGGGCGGGGAGGAGTTCGCAAAGCCCGGTAGCATCGTCGAAGTTAAATTCATTAAAGGCCAGTCCCTCAGCCTGACCGCCTCGCGGCTATTGGCGCTGATGATTTTGACTGCGGGTGGCGACGCCTGGGAGGATAGGCCGCACAGAATGCGCAAGGCCGATATTCGGCGGGGCCATAAAGGCAATGAGCGTATTTCGGAGATGCTGGAAGAGCTCCACCGTACACTTTTCGCCGTCGATGACAAATCGTGGCGCGGCAAAAAGGCGACCTTACGGTTCTCGCTGATCTCATCTTCACGCGAAGAGGCAGAGGATGAGGAGGGTGCTGACGCCGGTTGGATCGAGTGGGAATTTACCCCCGAAGCGCGAAAGCTGATCCAGGAATCCGAGACATACGCTGTCCTCAATCGGCAGGCGGTTCTCGGTTTTCGTTCTGCGTACGCTCTAAAGCTTTACGAGATCGGGGCACTTCGGCTGCACCGGCGCCAATCCGGTTGGCGCGGAGATATGACGGCGCTGCGCGCTTTGCTGGGCATATCGCCTGTGGTCTATAAAGACTTCGCTCAGTTGCGGCGCAAGGTGCTCGAAAAGGCCAAGGCTGAGATCGATCAGCTCGCCCACTTTCGAGTTGAGTGGCGCGAAATTCGACAGGGGCGAACGGTTGCCGAGGTCGAATTCCGCTTCGAGCCTAAGGATGCCCCGGAGCAACTCGCAACGGTTGAAGAGCTTGACCGACATTCCGTGGGCCGCCGCCCCAGGCGAGAAGGGACGACAGAGGCCATTGTCGTGCCGGTGGAACCATCTGCACAACTTCAGCGACGCTCCGAAACGACCACATCTGGCGAAGACCTTTTTCCCGCTGGAACGATTCGGTTTGGTGCCGAACGCTTGGCGGAGATCGCCCGGACTGTCGGTGGGGGGTGGGACATCGATGTGATCGCAGACGCATATCGCGGACACATGGGCGAAAGATTGACGCGGCTCAGCGGGGCAAAACTGATCGCGTCCTGGACCGGTTTTTGCGAAAGCTTTCTCGCCAGGAGAGGCCGTCCGTAGGCAAAATTGCACCGGTGCAATTTTTGATTCCGTGCCCCCAATGGGTCAGGTGGCTGTCGGTATTTGGACGAAAACGCCCCCCTATCTCCGTGTCTCCTGATCAGACCACGGGATGATTTGCAAATCTGACGCCATAGTTGACGATAAAGTGCAAACAAGGCTATGCCATCGCAGGTTTAGCAAGGAGGGCGTCGTGGCTTCATCTATCGATATTGATGGTGCGACAGATACGCTGTCGGTGGCGGCACTTGCGCAGAGGACTAGCTCCGTTCTGCAACGTTTGCGCGATTCTGCACGTAGCGCGCGGGCGGATGAGAGGCGTGAGCCGACGTTTCCTATTGGAAAAGCGGCAGAGCTTGTTGGCCGCACCCCCGCAGCGATCCGCGAAGCCGAAAAAGATGGTCGCCTGCCGCAGCCTCCCCGGACCCAAAACAATCGACGTGTTGGATATACTCTCGCGCAGTTGAACGACATGCGTGGCTTGTTTGGCACCCGTCCATGGCGGACAGGCACCGATCCATGCAGCGTGATTGCCGTTCAGAATTTCAAAGGTGGCGTCGGCAAGTCGACTCTGTCCGTGCACTTGGCGCAGTATCTCGCGATTAGGGGATACCGGGTCGCGCTCATCGATTGTGATAGCCAGGCCTCAGCCACGACCCTGTTCGGTTACGTCCCCGATCTTGACCTTACTGAAGACGACACTCTCTATCCGTTCTTGCGACATGATGACATCGAGTCGTTAGATTATGCCTTACGCAAGACCCACTTCGATGGGTTGGAATTGATACCTGCAAATTTGCGACTGTTTCAATCCGAGTACGAGATCGCAGCGCGCATGGCCCGTGGGCAGGC
>NZ_CAXYKL010000097.1:0-7136 GCF_964277725.1 uncultured Novosphingobium sp.
TTTCGGATGCCCCGGCGCATATGGCGCGGCACCACATCCTGGCGATGGCATCCTCAAGCGCGCCGCTGTCCCGCTATTTCGTGGTCCACTGGCAGTGGATCGCCAACCTGGGGGAGGATATCCCAGCCGTATTTCTGGCTCACTGGCTGGGCGGAGATTTGGCGACCCGGCTGGTTTCAGCGGCCATCGCTCCCCTGACGATCGCCGGCATTCTCGCCCTCTCGCGCGCCGCGCATGGCCGGGTGACGGCCAGTGCGATGCTGGCGACGCCCCTGGCGCTCAACCAGGCGTGGATGTTCGGCTTTCTGAACTACTGCCTGGGCATCGCGCTCGCCTTGCTGACCGCCTCGTGGCTATTTTCCCGGCAGCGTGAACGCCTGCCCGAGCAAGCGATATTGGGTATCGCCGCGCTGGTGGTCTGGACCGCGCACATGGCTGCCTGGGCCACGCTGTTGCTTCTGGCAGCTGCCAACGAACTGGCGCGGCTGCGCTCGATGAATGATCTTTGGCCGGCAATCCGCCGCAATCTCCCGCTGCTTCTCCCAATGATCCCGCTGTTGATATGGCGCGCGCATTCGCACGGCGAGAATGTCACCTGGATCTACGAAGACCTGGTGCGCAACAAGATGACCGTCTTTGCCGGTTCGCTGCGCGGCACTTGGATGAAGCTGGATCTCGCATTGATCGGGACGATGGTGTTGACCGCCTTCCTGGCTCTGCGCTGGGCCGGGCGGCAGCGACAGGTGGAGCCCCGGCTGCTGATCGCCGCGCTGCTGCTCGCGGTCGCAGCACTGGCTGCCCCGCTTTACCTGCTCAACTCCTGGGGCACCGACGTGCGCACCGCGCCAATTGCGATCATGCTCTTCGTGATGGCCGTCCGCCCGGCAATCGACCCGCGCAAGGAACGCCTGATATGTCTTATCGGGTTGAGCCTGTTTCTGGTGCGGCTGGGGAGCGTCACTTGGGCATGGGCGTCGCGCAGCGCTGAGTTGGAGCAGCGCCTGACGATGCTGGATGTCGTGCCTCAAGGCGGAAAACTGGGCTATGTTTACGTGCGTGACAGTTGCGACGGCTGGGCGCTCTCTCCGGATGAGAAGCTGGCAAGCTACGCGGTCACGCGCCGCGATGCCTTCGTCAACACACTCTTCATGGTCGACAATGCCAGGTTGCTGACGATCCGCGACCCAGAGTTTCAGGCGCGTTGGACCAGTGATTCTCAGCGTGTCACTTTGAAGTGCCCGGAAGATCGGGTGGATGCCGTGCAACTTCGGGAGCGGCTGCAGGCGATGCGTCAGGATGGCTTCGACGCCATCTGGGTATCGGGCGTGCCTGCTGGCGAATTGCCGCCCGTGCCCGGCTATCGCGCCGCGCGCCATTTCCCCAAACAGACGATGCTGGTGCGAACGCGATAAGCGCTTTTTAGGCGCCGCACCGTTTTCACCGGAACTACCTCGATAAAACACACGATGACCCCTTCCCAAACTCACTTCCAAGATATATCTTGAGTCGCATTAGAGATATTAGGAACATCATGCGACATCATCATCCCTTCCACGGCATGGCGCGCGGCGAACGCGATTATGGCCATTTCCATGCATCTCCCTTTAGCGGCCGAGGCGGCCCATCGGATCGTTCGTTCGGTGGAGAGGGCGGCTTTCAAGGGGGGCATCGCGGCGGCCCACGCGGTGGGCGCCGCCGTCGGTTGTTTGACCAAGCCGAGTTGCAGACCATCCTTCTGGCCTTGCTCGCCGAGCAGCCACGCCATGGTTACGACCTGATCCGGGCCATCAAGGAATTGACCGGGGGCGAATATGCGCCAAGTCCGGGCATCGTCTATCCGGCGCTGACCTTCATGGAAGAGCAGAACCTGATCGCTCCGGCCGAGGCGGAAAATACACGCAAATCCTACACCCTGACCCCCGAAGGTCAGCAGCGCGTCGCCTATGACGCCGAGGTCATAAAGGCCCTGCGCGCGCGGCTGGCCTCGCTGGCCGAAGCGCGGGAAAAGGCTGCCCCCGCACCGGTCCGTCGCGCCATGCATTCGCTTAAGAGCGCGCTGCTGGATCGCCTGTCGCAGGACGGAGCAGGGCGGGAAACCGTCCTCGCCATTGCCGACATCATCGACGAGGCGACCCGCAAGATCGAAAGGATCGAACCGTGATCGTAGAGGCGCATGTCCCCACCAAGAGCGGGGCGAAGTACGTGCAGCAATTGTGCAAGCACTGGTCGCACAAGCTCCCGGTTTCGCTGGAGGGCGAGAGCGGAGAGGTGACGTTCGAAACCGCGGTGGCCAGCATGGTTGCCGGACCGGACTCGATCCACGTCACTATCCAAGGCGAAGACCGCGCGGCGTTGGAGCGGCTGACGGGTGTGGTGGCCGAGCACCTCGACCGCTTCGCCTTTCGGGAAGCGCCGTTGGCATTCGAATGGAAATGGCGCGAGGGGTGAGTGGTTAGCCGACCGGTTCTGTTTTCCGGGGTTCGGTTTCCACGTCAGGAAGATCGGGTAACCGATTGGTAACAGTGGGATAAGGTATTTCGATACCCGCTGCATCGAGCGCATTCTTAACTGCGATCACCACCTCGCTGCGCGTCAGGCGCATGTCACGCGGGGTGGTGGTGGCCCACCACTGTACCAGGAAATCCACCGAGCTTTCGCCCAAGGTCCGCGCCAGTATGATAACCGGCCTGTCCTTGCTGACGTTGGGCAGCGCTTCCACCGCTTCACGCAGCACCCGCTGGGCGTCTTCCAGATCGCAATCGTAGCTTACGCCGACCATGATCTCGTCCCGGCGCACGACTTGGTCTGTGAGGATCTTGACCGGGTTCTTGAACAGAACCGAGTTCGGAACGATCGTCAACTCGTTGGAAAGTTGGCGGATATGTGTTTCGCGCAAGGTGATTCGCTCAACCTTGCCGGTGATCTCCTTGCATTCGATCAGGTCACCAATGCGCATCTTTTCGCGCAACATGATGAGGACGCCGGCGAGAAAGTTTTCGAAGATGTCCTGGAACGCAAAGCCGATAGCCAGCGCGCCGACGCCCAGGCCTGCAAATGCACCGGCAGGCGTAAAGCTGGGGATCGCCACGGTCAGCGCGATCACGATCCCGATCAGCCAGATCGCCAACCGGACGATGGTATCGAGCAGCTGCTTCAGATCCTCACGGATGTGAGTGCGCCCCGTGATCCGATCGGCGATACGGATCGCGAATTTCGCGACGACCCAGGTGGCCATGAGAATAAGCAGAGAGATGCCCAAGGTAGGCAGCATCTGGATGAAGGAGCGGATCATGCGCTCGATCTGATCGTGCAAGGTCTGGAGATAATTCACGAAACTGGGCGCGTCCTGTAAGCCGAATATCATCTCGGAACCGTCCCGCGTGGGGGAGGTTCCCTGCGGTGGCCGATGCAGACCCCTTGCAGCGCGGCGTCTTTCCCGCGAAAGAGCGCGCCATCATGACTGACACCGCACTGATCGACGCCGCTCTGAAGTCCAAGGCCTGGCCCTTCGAAGAGGCGCGCAAGCTGCTCAAGCGCTATCCGCAGGGCAAGGCTAACGGCGAAGCGGTGTTGTTCGAAACCGGCTATGGCCCCTCGGGCCTGCCGCATATCGGCACGTTCCAGGAAGTGTTGCGCACCACGCTTGTGCGTCGCGCCTACGAAGTGCTCACGGATGGCGCGCCCACGCGCCTCGTGGCATTTTCGGATGACATGGACGGTCTGCGCAAGGTGCCCGACAATGTGCCCAACGGCGATCTGCTCCGCGCTAACCTCAACAAGCCGCTGACGCGTATTCCCGATCCCTTCGGCACGCACGAGAGCTTCGGCCACCACAACAACGCCATGCTGCGCCAGTTCCTGGACCGGTTTGGCTTCGACTACGAATTCGTGTCCGCCAGCGATCGTTATAATTCCGGCGCGTTCGACCAGGCGCTGGCCAATGTGCTGACGCATTTCGACGCGATCATGGGCGTCATGCTGCCGACCCTGCGCGAGGAACGCCGCAAGACCTATTCCCCGGTATTGCCGGTATCGCCCACCACGGGAGAGGTGCTGCAAGTGCCTATCGAAGTGCTGGACGCCGCGTCCGGCATGATCGCCTTCGAGGATGACGGCCAACGGATCGAGCAGTCAATCTTCGGTGGCCAGGCCAAGCTGCAATGGAAGGTGGACTGGGCGATGCGCTGGGTCGCCCTTGGCGTCGACTATGAAATGTGCGGCAAGGATTTGACCGACTCGGTCACCCAGTCCGCCAAGATCGCGCAGATCCTGGGCGGGCGGCGGCCGGAAGGGCTGATCTACGAATTGTTCCTGGATGAAAACGGGGAGAAGATCTCCAAGTCCAAAGGCAACGGCCTCACGATTGAGCAGTGGCTGACGTATGGCACCGAGGAATCGCTGGGCTTCTACCTGTTCCGCGAACCCAAGAGCGCCAAGCAGCTGCACATCGGCGTCATCCCCAAGGCGGTGGACGAGTATTGGCAGTTCCGCGGTAATCTGGCGGCGCAGGAGCAGGACAAGCAACTGGGCAATCCGGTGTGGCACTTGCTGCGGGCCAACGGTGATGGCGCCGGGGCCGCGGCGCAGGGTGCAGGCGATACGCTGCCGGTAACTTTCGGCCTGCTGCTGAACCTTGTTGGCGTGCTGGGTGCCGATGCGACCGAGGATCAGGTCTGGTCGTACTTGGGCAACTATGTGTCCGAAGCGACGCCGGAAGCGCATCCTGAGCTGAAGGCGCTGGTTGCTGCCGCGCTGGCCACCAATCGCGACTATATCGCGCCCACGCTTCATCGCCGGGCTCCGCTGGCGAACGAGGCGGCGGCGCTGACGGCGCTTGACGAGGCACTGGCCGCCGCCGGTTCGAATGCCACGGCGGAGGAACTGCAGAACGCCGTCTATGAAATCGGCAAGCGCGAGGAATTCGCCTTCGACAACCTGCGGGATTGGTTCAAGGCGCTATACGAAACCTTGCTTGGCTCGTCTCAGGGGCCGCGAATGGGCAGCTTCATCGCGCTGTACGGCATTCCGGAAACCCGCAAGCTTATTGCCGAGGCGTTGGAGAGCAAGACCGATGCGCAAGGCACCCACGACAGCTGAGGATTTATGCATAGAGCTGCTCGGTCGTCGCCTGGATCAGGTGGACGCCGAGGAGCGGCGCGTGCTCGCCCGGATCGCCTCCGGCGAGATCGAGGATCTAGATGCGCAAGAGGAGGCCGCGCTTCACGCCACCCGGGGTCAGCGATTGGCCGACAAGGTGGCGGCGGTCGGAGGCAGCTGGGCCTTTATCATCGGTTTCGGAGTGGTGCTGGTCAGCTGGATGTTGATCAACAGCCGCATTCTGGAAGACTTCGGACTGCATCCCTTCGATGCCTACCCCTACATCTTCTTGAACCTGATGCTATCGATGCTGGCGGCGATCCAGGCGCCGGTGATCATGATGAGCCAGAATCGGCAGTCCCAGAAGGACCGCATCGCCGCGCGCCACGATTATGAGGTGAATTTGCGCACCCAGTTGGAGATCATCCGCCTGCATCGCCGGTTCGATCGTCTGCTGGATCGGCTCGACAAGCCCGACGGACACTCCTGACGACGCGATTTTTCGAAGCCGAAAGCCGAGTTTTCCTCAGGCCCCCCACCGGCGGGAGCGGAACCATTTCGTCACCACGTATTTCTCCCCGCGCTCGACCGGCAGCGCCGCGTGCATGGTGTTCCAGTTCACGGCGCCGTCGGGACCGTTGTTGTTCCATACCAGCAAGGCCCCGGCCTGCGGCGGGATCGTCACGCCGATCCGGGTAAAGGCGGTGACGCCCCCGGCTTCGACATCGTTGAGATAGACCATTGCGGTCCAGCTGCGTTGCCCACCTGTCTGCGCCTCGTGCTTCCAATACTCCTGATTGGTATCGAACCAGTCGCAATGCTCCTTGAACTGCTGGCCGGGGTGATAGCGCTGCCCCTGGACGCTTTCGCCCCAGGTCGGCTCGATGTTGGTCAGATCGTAGAGGCGTCGCTCAAGCGTTCGTACGACGGGGTCGGACGGATCGATATCGCCGGAATAGCTGGTGCGAAAATCCGGGTCGGCGGTGCGGGTGATGCGGGATGGCAGGGCAACCTCGTCGATCATCCGCATCAGATGGGCGCATTCGTGGGCGTCCAGAAAGTCGGCGAAGGCGAAGATTTCGGCGCTGTCCACCGGCACGCGATAGGCACCGGGGTCTTGCATCAGCCGTTTTCGCACGCGATCACCGACCAGGCGCAAGGCCTTGCGATCCGGCGTGGGCCTGGGGCCTTCCTCTTGGCGCGGCGGCGAAGACATCGCCTGCCACATTGCTTCCGCCACCGCATGGCTGACAAGCGATTCGGGGGATCAGGCGGTTCGAAAGATACGCTGCTTGTTCTTCGCGGCGCCCTGTTGCAGGTTGCGGCATGATCCATGAAACTGCCCCACGCTACAGCGGCGTCGCCATTGTGCTCCACTGGTTGATCGCACTGCTGATCGCCACGAATTTCATTCTGGTGTGGACGGCGGAAGACCTGCCCGAAGCGCAGCAGATGCAGCAGATCGCCTTGCACAAGTCGGTCGGTATCTCGGTACTGATCCTCAGCGTGATCCGCATTCTGTGGCGCATTGCTCATCGGCCGCCACCGTTGCAGTGCAACCTCCAACCGTGGGAGCGCGTGCTGGCGCGCGCCGTACACACGTTGTTTTATGTGGCGATGATCGGCATTCCGCTGGCCGGCTGGGCCATGGTTTCCGCGCGCGGCCCGGTCAGCGTGTTCGGGCTGTTCAGCATGCCGGCCCTGCCGGTGCCCACCACCAAGGCGGCGGGTGACACGTTCTTCGGCATCCATGAAAACCTGGCCACGCTGTTCCTGGTACTGGCAGGGCTTCACGTGCTGGGAGCGTTGAAGCACCAGTTCCTTGACCGGGACGGGACGCTGGGACGGATGATCCCGTTCCTCGGTCGCCCGCGGGCCTGACGGCTGCGGTCAGCCGGACGCTCGATCAGACAGCTGCGCTTTCGCTTTCACAGATGCCGGCGAGTTGCGCGGCGCAGGCGCTCCATCCCTCGGTGAAGCCCATCGTCTCGTGCTGCTTCATCGTCTCCTCGCTCCAGTGGCGGGCGCGCGCGGTGTAG
>NZ_CAXYKL010000098.1:0-8115 GCF_964277725.1 uncultured Novosphingobium sp.
TCCGGGCAGCCAGAGGAATCGACCTGCGCCAGGTGCGCGCGAACCGGACGCGCAAGTCGGTGGGCGGAGAACGCACCTTCAACGAAAACATCGTCGATCCCGACATGCTGCGCGAAACGATGGACCACATCGTCGACATCGTGTGGGAACGGATAGAGCGTTCAGGCGCGCAAGGCCGAACGGTGACGCTGAAGTTGCGCTATGCCGACTTTCGCACCCTCACCCGCGCCCGCTCGGTCAGCCCGCGTGTACCCGATAAGCCGACATTCGCGCGGCTCGGCCATGCCTTGCTGGAAGAACTGATGCCCCTGCCCCAACCGGTGCGCCTCATGGGGCTGACGTTGTCCTCCCTGGATGCCAAACCGCGAGAGCCGGGCATCGTGGCCAAGGACGGTCAGCTGACGCTGTTGTAGGCGTTATAAGCCGCGATCCAGCCCGCCAGTCCCTGACGCACGGCAGGCATGATATCGTCAGGCAGCGCCTGGGTATCGCACCAGCGCACCGCATCAACCTCACGCCTATTCGGCCGGGGCGCTCCCTGCACCCCACCGACCACGACGTGAACCACGTTGTAGGCGCCCATCGGCCGCTCCAGCAATTGCGCCACTTTGCGAGCGTCATCCAGGCGGCACCCGGTTTCCTCCCGCAGTTCACGGCGAGCCGTGTCGACCGGGTCCTCGCCTCTTGAGATGCTACCGCCGGGCAAGGTCCAGTGGCTTGCGCCGTAGGACTGGCGGATCATCAAGACCCGCCCTTGCGCGTCCAGCGCCACGATCCGGCAACCGGAGATCGTGGGGCGCAACGTGCGCCACCACAACGATCGAGCCCAATACGCGAGGCGATAGAGCCTGCGGTGCAACGTCGGCGGGATCAGGCGAAGCATGTCAGGGTCTTTAAAGCGGCGATTGGCGTGCCATGCGAATCTTCGGCATTAGAGGCCCCTGAGGCACTCTCACCGCTCGCTCAGGCGAGCGGCGAGAGCACGGATCATCAGGCCAGGATTTCGCGCAGGAACCAGGCGCGGGTTTCGGCCTGGTCGGTCCAATCGTCGACCAAGCTGTCTGTCGCATTGTCTCCGGCTTCGCTGGCGGCGGCCTTCACTTCGCGCAGCTTCGCGATGTAGGTGTCGTTATCGTCAGCCAGTTCCTTCACCATCTTCATCGGATCGAGCTTAGTGTTGTCCTGATCCTTGATCTGGGTCTTTTCGGCGATCGAGCCGGGGCTGGTCAGGGTATAGCCGTTCCGCTTGCGCACGCGCTCCGCGATGGCGTCGGTGATGCCGAAAATCTCGGTCGCCTGGCTATCGAACAGCAGGTGCAGATCGTGGAAGTGCGGGCCGCGCACGTGCCAGTGGAAGTTCTTCGTCTTGATGTAGAGCGCGAAGGTATCGGCGAGCAGGCCGTTCAAGCTGTCAATCAGCGCGGCCTCTGCGTTGGTGGTCATCGGATTTAGGCTCCATGCTTTGTGAAAATCATGACCGGCACAACGGACAAATCCGGGAACCGTTTCGTGGCGCACCCGCAATTACACATTGCCCCTTGAGGCGAGAAACATGGTCACCGCGACGAGCAGAAGCAAGCCACCAACGACGCGGCGCGCGATGCGGATCGCCAAGGTGTTGAACGCAGCGGGAAAAGCATTTGCCGATCCGACGAGAACCAGCGCCGCAAGCCCCCCACCCAGCCCGGCCGCCAGCGGGGCACTCATTCCCACTGCCAATCCGAACAAGGTGAAGCGCGCGGCATCGGTGATTTGGTGCGCAATTAGCACTAGCGCCAGGGCACCCAGCGAATGCGTCGGCTCGCGAAAGGTCTTGCGCGGCGAAAGGATCAGGGATTCCAAACCCGCCAGCCCCAGCGCGATCGCCATAAGGATCGGACGCGCGGGCACCGGCAGCGTCACCAGCACCACCGAAGCGGCATAGGCAGCCAGGGCCGAAGAGATCGCTGCAAGCACCAGCGAGGTGACAAGCACGCCGAAACGCGGCCCTTGCACGCGGACCAGCCCGGCGATCGTCATCTGATCGCGCGCGGCGATGCCGGAAAACAGCACCGCCAGGAAAGTGAGATAGAATGCCCCCATCGCAAGGGGCAGCATGGCGGCTATGCGCCGTCAATTCAACCACGCGGCGGAACCCACGCGCGCCCGAGCCGTTCGGAAGCGAAATGTCCACGAGCTTTGCTGCTTGGGCAAACCGGACGCCGCCGCGCGATCGGGCTCGATACGGAAAAAAGAAGGCTTCATGACCATCGCGATTTCATCCCGCTCGCCGGAGCGCGAAGAAGCCGGAGCCTTGCCGGGCTTCGCACCGCTGCGCGCCCCCTTGCCGCTGGGGCAGGGCAGCGACGACATCGCGCTGTTTCTCGATTTCGATGGAACGCTGGTCGAGATCGCCGACCATCCTGAGGATGTGATCGTGCCCACCGGTTTGCCAAAGCTGCTTCTGGCACTGAACGAGGAGCTGGAAGGCCGCCTTGCCCTCGTCAGCGGGCGCGCCCTGAAGACGCTGGACCGCTTGCTTGACGGCGTGGATGTGGCGATGGCCGGCTCGCACGGCGGTGAGTTTCGACCTGCCGGCAAGAAGGAAACGCAGGCGCTAGCCGCCCCTTTGCCGCAGCCGATCTGCCAAGCGCTCCAGGACTTTGCCCAGGAACAGGGCGGACTGGTGTTCGAAGCCAAGCCGTTCAGCGCCGCGATCCACTATCGCGATCGGCCCGCGCTGGGCGATACGATCTACGCTTTCGCCACCGCGCTGGCTGCGGACAATGGCCTGATCGTGAAGCACGGCAAGATGGTGGTGGAACTGACGATGCCGGGATCGGACAAGGGCCATGCCGTCACCCGGTTCATGCAGCAGGCCCCGTTCCTTGGCAGCCGCCCGCTGTTCTTGGGTGACGATGTGACCGACGAAGACGCTTTCGCGGCGCTGGCGCCTTTCGGTGGAAGCGGCATACTGGTCGGCCCACCGCGAGAGACTTGCGCTACGTGGCGGCTTGAGGATGTTGGCGCGGTGCATCGCTGGCTGGAGGACGCAATTTGAACATGCCGATTTCGCAGGCCGAAACGCCCTCCTCCTCCCTGGAGCTATGGCCTATCGGAAACTGTCAGGTGTCCGGCCTGATCGACCAGAGTGGCGCCTTGGTATGGGGCTGCATCCCGCGGGTCGATGGCGACCCGACCTTCTGCGCGTTGCTACGCGGCGACGCGGGGCAGGACCTTGGCACCTGGCGCTTCACCCTGGAGAACCAGACGAAGGTCACCCAGGAATACGTGCGCAACACGCCGATCCTGCGCACCCGGCTGGAGGATGCCAGCGGCGGCGCGGTCGACATCTTTGATTTCTGCCCCCGGTTCGAACGGCAAGGCCGCATGTACCGCCCGGTCGCCTACGCCCGGATCGTTCGCCCGGTTTCAGGCTCTCCGCGCATTCAAGTCACGCTGACGCCGATGAACGGCTATGGCGCGAGCATGGCGCCGATCACCCACGGCTCCAACCACATCCGCTACCTCAACGATCGCCACGCGCTGCGCCTTACCACCAACGCGGCGGTGGGGTACGTGCTGGACGAGCGCTACTTTCGCATCGAGCGTGAGCTGGCCTTCTTCCTCGGCCCCGACGAGCCGTTCGGCGGCAACATCAGCCATGAGCTGGACGCGATGCTGCGGCACACCGAAAGCTACTGGCAATTGTGGGTCCGCGGCCTGGCCACGCCGATCGACTGGCAGGAGGCCGTCATCCGCGCCGCCATCACCCTGAAGCTGTGCCAGCATGAGGAAACCGGCGCGATCGTGGCCGCACTGACCACGTCTATCCCCGAAGCACCCAACTCCCAACGCAACTGGGACTATCGCTACTGCTGGATCAGGGATTCGTATTACACCGTCCAGGCGCTCAATCGCCTGGGTGCGCTGGACGTGCTGGAAAAGTACCTCTCGTACTTGCGCAATCTGGTGGACGATTCCCACGCCGGCGTGATCCAGCCGTTGTATTCGGTGAGCGGCGCGAAAGAGATCATCGAGTGGGAAGCGGATGCCCTTCCCGGCTATCGCGGCATGGGCCCGGTTCGCATCGGCAACGCGGCGTACTATCAGATCCAGAACGACGTCTACGGCCAGATCATCATCCCCAACATCCAGGCTTTTTCAGACCACCGCCTGTTGCGCATGGCCAACAAGGACGATTTCACCAGCTTGGAAAAGGTGGGCGAACTCGCCTGGAAGATGCACGATCAACCGGACGCCGGCTTGTGGGAGCTGCGCACCCGTACCGCCGTCCACACCTATTCCTCGGTTATGAGCTGGGCGGCTTGCGATCGCCTGGCCAATGCCGCTGAAGTGCTGGGCCTGGGAGATCGCCACAAGGTCTGGAAAGAGCGCGCCGATACCGTGCGCAAGAATATTGATGCGGGTGCCTGGTACGAGGACGGCGGCCACTACGCCGCCAGCTTCGGAGGCAAGGAGCTGGACGCCAGCCTGCTCCAGCTGGTTGAGCTGAACTACGTCACGGCCGACGATCCACGCTTCCAGGCGACGCTGAAGGCGGTGGAAACCAACTTGCGCCGGGGCGAGCATATGCTGCGCTACGCGAACGAGGATGACTTCGGGCTACCCGAAACGGCCTTCAACATCTGCACGTTTTGGCTGATCGAGGCGCTGCACATGGACGGGCGCGACGAGGAAGCGCGCCATATTTTCGAAGCTATGCTGGCGCACCGTACCCGGTCCGGCCTGCTTTCAGAGGACATGGACTTCGAGACGAGCGAGCTTTGGGGGAACTTTCCGCAGACTTATTCGCTAGTTGGGATAATTAACTGCGCCGGGCTTTTATCCAGGTCCTGGCGCGATTGGCGTTAGGCTGCAAACCCGACGCCACAATGCACCCGTGATCGCCGCCGTGGTCACGGGGCGCATAAGGGGCTGGGAATGAGCAGGCTGATCGTCGTGTCGAACCGGGTTTCGGTTCCGCAAGCCATGGGGGCCGCAGGAGCCCAGGGCGGACTTGCGGTTGCTTTGGGCGCGGCCCTTCGGGAGAATCGCGGCATCTGGTTTGGCTGGTCCGGCAAGGAGACTGACAGCTTTACCGGCCACCTGGACATGCAGCGCAATTTCGGGGTGACCACCGCCACGATCGACCTCGAACCGCAGGATGTGGACGAGTACTACAACGGCTATGCCAACCGCACCTTGTGGCCGCTGTTCCACTATCGCATCGATCTGACCGAGTACGATCGCAGCTTTGGCGAAAGCTATGTCCGCGTAAATCAGCGCTTCGCCGAATCCGTGATCCCGCTGATCGAGCCGGAGGACTTGGTCTGGGTCCACGATTATCACCTGCTGCCGTTGGGATCGATGTTGCGCGAAAAGGGCGTGACCAACCGGATCGGCCTGTTCTTGCACATCCCCTGGCCGCCGACGCGGCTGTTCGTCTCCCTCCCCAACCACGAACAGCTGGTGGCCTCGATGCTCCAGTATGATCTCATCGGCTTCCAGACCGAAGAGTGGCTCGACAGCTTCATTCACTACATCAAGAAGGAAATGGGGCTTAAGGTCGCTAAGGACGGGACGATCGAGTACCAGGGCCGCCGCATCGTCGCCCGCGCCTTTCCCATCGGCATCGATTATGACGAGTTTCTCGAAGCATCGCGCAGCGCGGACGCGATCGGCGCTTACGATCGACTGAAGAACAGTCTGGGCGGCAACCGCAAGATGCTGATCGGGGTAGATCGACTGGACTACTCGAAGGGCTTGGGCGAACGGTTCGACAGCTTCGACCGCTTCCTGACCGACAATCCGGACATGGCGAAGGATGTGGTGCTGCTGCAGATCGCGCCACCATCGCGGGGCGACGTTTCCAGCTATCAGCTGATCCGCCACGATCTGGAACGCAAGGCGGGGCATATCAACGGAGCCCATGCCGATGTCGCCTGGGTGCCGATCCGCTATGTCAACCGCGGCTACCCGCGCTCGGAACTGGCAGGCTTCTACCGGGCGGCGGACATCGGTCTCGTCACGCCGTTACGCGATGGCATGAACCTGGTCGCGAAAGAGTACGTCGCTGCGCAGGACGAGGAAGACCCAGGCGTACTCATCCTGTCCCGCTTTGCCGGTGCCGCCCCGCAAATGCAGGACACCGTGCTGGTGAACCCCCACAGCCCCGAGGAAGTGAGCGACGCGATCAAGCAGGCCTTGGCCATGCCTCTGGAAGAACGTCGCCGACGCCACCAAGCCCTGCTTGCCTCCGTTCGCGACGAAGACGTGGTGCGTTGGCGCGAGCACTTCGTGCAGGCGTTGCAAGGCAAGGGGGCGGACGATCATTCGACAGCAGGAAACGCTTCGCCGCAAAAAGTTCCTGTAAAAACTGAATGAAGTGCAACCGTTTCGACACACAGGACGTTCACTGGTCGCTTCGTCCCATCCGTTAAGGTCGAACACTCCGGAAAGGGTGTTCCGCTTCATCGCTTGGGACATTCTGGTAACCGGGAGTGGCCCGTTGCGGGCCGGTATGATCGATGACCATCTACGGCGAATGTATCGGTGCGCGTGATCGCCTTCCCGTCACCATCTCTCTTCTGGACGGGCACGAATGCCAGTTGGAAGTCCCGGTCGAGGCCTGCAAAATCGAAGGCGTGATGGACTTGTGGATCGGCGCGATCGGACCCCTTCCGGTCATGGCCGAAACCAGCGGCGAACGTCGGTATCGCGCCCGTTTCCGCGAGCCGCTGGATGATCGGATCATCGCCCACTTTGCCCAGGCTTGATTGGGTACGATAGGGCGTCTTGCCCTTCCGCTAGTCAAATTCTCTTGCGTAATGCTTGACAATCGGCATGGTCTTTCATGTGCCGAAGGCGGTGTTTAGCCGGCTTGAAGCGTAACATTATTTCTCACGACTGGCGGTTCTGCCTTGTCGCCGGGGCTTACGATAAGATTGACGCTGACGCCGTGACATTTGACAAATCTTCCCGCGGCGCCGCGCCAACGTCGGCGCGCCTGCATTCATGACCGAAATCTATTACTCGCTGGCTGGGGCCCTCGTTGGCTTCCTGGTGGGGCTGACCGGCGTCGGCGGTGGCTCGTTGATGGCACCGATTTTGGTGCTGGGCTTCGGTTTCGCCCCGTCACTGGCCGTGGGAACCGACCTCTGGTTCGCCACGCTGACCAAATGCGTTGGCGGCGCGGTGCACCGCCGGGTCGGCTCTCCGGACTGGAAGGTCATCGGGCGGCTGGCGATGGGCAGCGTCCCCGCGGCAATCCTGACGCTGATGTTCCTGGCGAATGTCGAAGGCGGAAAGCTGAACTCCGCCGTGCTCATGAAGCTGCTTGGTGTGATGCTCGTTATTACCGCCGTGCTGGTGCCGGTAAAGCATATCATCCATGCCCCCGTCACCAAACTTCGTGGATTGCTAGGGGAGCGGCTGGCCATCACCCAACTGGTCATGACGATCGCGGCTGGTGCCATTGTCGGCGTGCTGGTCACGCTCACGTCGATTGGAGCAGGCGCACTGGTCGCGGTGACGCTGATGTTCCTTTATCCGCTACGGCTCAGCGCCAAATCGCTGGTGGGAACGGATATCGTCCATGCCATTCCCCTCGCCCTCATCGCTGCCATCGGCCACTCGTGGTTGGGCAACGTCAATTGGGAACTGCTGGGCATGCTGCTGATCGGATCGATCCCCGGCGTCATCGTCGGCTCGCTCGCCGCAGGTAAAGTCAGCGAAACCGGGGTCCGTCTGGCATTGGCCGGGATGCTCGCATTTTCCGGCATCAAGATGCTGGCGGCCTGACCCCCGATCCGGATCGATCGCGCCGCGCACCCTGTTGCCAATCGCACTGCGGCGCAACATAAGCAGCGACGGCGCATGGGGACGCCGGGCTTACAGGCGGATTGAGCGATGACCGAGGCGAACAGACCACCCGTGCTGGTGACCGGCGGCGCGGGTTATATCGGCAGCCATGCGGTGCTGGCGCTGGTCGATCGGGGCTGGCCGGTCTGTGTTGTCGATAATCTCACCACCGGGTTTCGATTTGCCATCCCCGAAGGCATTACGCTGTACGAAGGCGATATCGAGGACGCAGCCCTTCTGGCCCGCATCTTCGCCGAACAGAAAGTCGGCGCG
>NZ_CAXYKL010000099.1:0-30597 GCF_964277725.1 uncultured Novosphingobium sp.
ACGATCCACCAGACGACCGGCTCGCGCGCAACAGCAGTGCCCATAGCGACGGCCCCCACAACCGCGAGTGCCTTTACCGCAGGCATACGGCCGCAAGAGCAGCGGTGAAACTCAGGATGACCACGGCCAGCGCACGGACGAGCGCGGGCCAGCGGCTCCACATATCGACCGGCAGCGGCGCCTTGCGCAGCTGATGCTCGACGCCGGGTTCGCCCAGGATCGCCAGCGCCATCCAGCCCATGCCGCAGGCGACCGCGATCGGATCGAGCCAACGCTGCGCCATGACGACGCGCGCGGTGGTGACCGGATCGTCCGGGTTCCAGCCCCATAGCACCATGGCGCCTGCCCCGCACCGCAGCGTGATGCCGGTGGCTGCCAGCAGCAGGATCATCCGGTAGATCGTCACTGGATCCTTGGGGTGATCGTAGCGGCGCTGGATCCAGATACGCCGCGCCTGCTTGCCCATCATCATCGCGCCCAGGAACGTTGTGGCGGTCATTACGAACAGGTTGAAGACGAACAGCGTGGTGTCGTTGTTGAACGCACGCGGCATCGGCGATGGCGGTCCAGCTTGGACCGCCTGCGCGACGAGGCTGTTCGCCGCGTCTGCGAGCATCGGCAGGATCATGGGTTGGCTCCGAAGGTGAAGATGGAGATCACAGGTTCATGCCTCCCGATCGTCCAAGCTGGCGCTCGATGCGGAAGCGGATCGGGTCAGTGCGGTCGCCAGCGGCACGGCGGCGGCTTAGAAGCGCACATTGAGGAAGCCGGCTTCGCCGTGACGGCCCACCGTGGCCTACTCTCCAGCCAAGCCGATTAACCTAAGATAGTCGCCGCAAAGTCGCTGCCATATGCGCCCTTGAGCGTCGACAGGGTAAGTTTGCCAAGAGCCACGCGATAGCCTCCAGAATTTGGAGCCACGGTAGGCGGTAGGGTGGTGGGCTTAACCGCCGTCAGGCTGGCGAGGCGGGTGGTCGGCTATACGGACGAGGCGGTTAGGCGCGCTGCAGCGTTGGCGCTCGATACCTCCATCTCGCCGGCCAGACCCTTACTACAAAGCTTACTGCGGCCACGATCAGGAACGGGACGGCAAAAAGAGTGAACCGTGCCTCTGCGTGGAAGGGAATATGAATAAGGGCCGCATACGCCACCGGCGGGAGAAAAACCCTTTCTATATAGAATAGTCCGCACATTCCGAGAGTTAGCAACGCAATGTTCAGAAGGTAGAAAACGGCCTTCTCTACAGTCCAAATCAGGCCTTGGCGGGACGCTCTGAACTCAATTAGATCAGACCTCGTTCCGAGCCACAGGGAGGGATAGCGGGCACCCCAGGCCCGCAGCACTTGAAGGGGATTCGCTAACGCGTGATTGGCCACTGTTTGCAATGTAACCCCGCTGAGGTTTTTACCCACTTCCTCCCGCTCGCCTTTTGCCACGAAGGCATACGGCGGGACCTGCGGATCAGTGAAACCTGCCGCCATCCAAGCGCCGTCACGCTCCCATGTACCAATCCAGAGATTCAGAGCCATGCGACCAGGTGTGGCCGCAAAGAGAAACCACGGTAGCGCAATCACGTAGGCCGATGCTGTCATGCGTGCTGCTGCTTTAGAGCGCAGCCATAAGAGGGAAAATAGCGGCAGAAGTAGGAGCGTGTCTCGCGTGAGAAGGGCGAGGCCGACAAGCAAGCCAGCCTTCAAACCTTGATCCCGGCGTAGGAACAACCACCCGAGCCAGAGCAAATTCACATAAATGCTCTCCGCAATCAGGCAAAAATCAAAAAAGATGATGAACGGGCATAGGACGAGCAACATGGCGGGCCAGAACTTGCCGAGACTGACGTAGGTGTAAGCTGCAACGCATATGGAGAACGCGCATTGGAGCATGAGCGAGAACCACAAGCCTACGGGTAAAGTGAACCTTGCGAAGAGGATATAGAGCGGAGGGCGCAGCCCATCTAATCGACCGGCTGCGTAATAAAATGAGTCCCCGCCAAACGGATTTTGAAAGGGATCGACGACAGCCAATAGCAGCAACCTTGCGGCTACCCCGGCGGCAACTATCAGCGTGATCCGTCTGGCGTGCGGGGCGATCTTGATCATGCGATCGCCCATTACATGCCTGTAAGTCTTTCGCTAGATCGGACCGAACCTCAAAACAGTTACCTCATCATTCTGGCGGGAAAACGCGATCTGCAGGGCAAATGGCGTATCAGGTGAGACGGTGGTGTCGAACAGATCGACATTGCCACGTGAGAAGATCAGACGTGATCCGCGCCGCCGCCAACGCTCAACAGTGTCGGTCCCATAAGCGCCGACAGCCTGAATCTGCCCGCCGTTACGTACAGGGCTCGAAGCACCTCCGTTGCCTGAGTATAGCGTGCCCCAATTGAGCCCACCCCAACCAGGATTTGTGTATGCCTCTACCAAGCCTACGCCGAGCAAATCGGACGGCTGATTGACGCGATAGACCAACTCGAAATCTCCAACGAGCTTTTGCGTGCTGTAGACCGCAGCGTCAGACGCCCCCGCTGCGCCACCGGTCTTCGAAAAAACGTTCGTCGCGGTCTCGGAGGTGTTAACGAAGTTGCGAATCCAAGCGGTGGAAGTCGGCAGAGCCACAGGAACGGCAGTGCCATCCCGGTAACGTGCCAAATCACCCACGCGGTGGATTCGGTTCGACCCGAGATTGACGCGATTGTTGAAGGGACGCTGCTCAACTGCATCCGTATATACAACGGGCTGTCCGGTCACAGAAAGCGGCGGAAAAGCGCTTGGGGTTTCAGGAAGGAGGCAATCACGCACCGAAATAAGTCCGCCAGGGGTATCCACGGTAAGGGACATGCTCGTCCCAGCGTCGGGCGCGGTCAGGAGGAAGTCTACACCGTCTGCCGTGATTGATTTAGGCGAGCCTGCCACGTTACTGATGATGATGGAGCCTCGAACACCGTCGGAATTTGAAATGCTCTTGTTGCCGGCCACGCGGCCACGCTGCACGGTCAGATTGCCCATCCTGCCGGACTCGATAACAGCGCAGCTTACGCCCTCACAATCGAACTCTTCAAATAGGATGTTGCCCACTTCGGTCGGTTGCCCTGGGCTGGTGCTCGGCTCCACGTTGGTGTTGATGCGCAGCGCATAGGATGTGTCCGTAGTCGACAACGGCCTACGTGATCGGAGGCCGCTAACGACCAAATCGCCGCGACATTCAAACACGTCGATCGGCATTTTCACACCGGTCATCCGCAGTGACCGCAGGCCTAAATCCTTGTTGTACGCTCGAACGCCGAAATTGGCTGCGTCCAGACCGGCGCCAATCGGAAAATCGTAGAGATCACCAGCGCCGACGTGGACGTTCTCACTGCCCAGGATGCGGAAACCCATCTGCTTGACTGCCCCCGCATTGGTGGCGTCTGGATCAGCATAAAGCATGCTATAATCGTTGACGCGGATGTCCCGACCGCCGAACAGCGAAATACCAGTCCCGTTGGTTTCGACCTCTACTTCTGAAATATCGATGTCCTGCGGCAACAAGAAGCCGTTTTCAGGCTGTCCATCGATGTAGTGCGCGAACACGATCAACCCAAGCGAGGTGCGATCAAGCTTCACATTCTGCACCCTATGGCGCTTCGTCTGCGTAAGCTGGGCATACTGCCCGTTCGGACTGATCATGATGCCAGTGGGATTGCCCGCGCTACCCCGTGGAGCAATCATGCTGATGCGCATATCGGTCACAGCGGTATCGTCAGCGGCCAACTGAAACATCGCAAATGCTGAGCTTGGCCCAACGAAATCGCAGTGTGTGCCCCATCCGCGTCCTCGCACATGGGTTCCGGGTATCTTGAGCGCGATGCGCGGGTCAGCGGTTCCAATGCGGTGGCGAAACCCGGCTAGTTCAAGTACCGAGTAGGGGTCTATCAAGGCTACAGCCGATTTGAGCATCGGCACGGCATCGGCGGTGTCGACGTTGATGCCGGTCCATGTCGCCTGAAAAACTCCATCAGGGATGATCCTGACCCAAGCCTTTTGCGTTGCGGGGACGCTTGTGATCTTGAGATATCGGAAGCCAAAGGCATCGGCAGTTAGCAGAGAGGTGAAGTCACCGGATCGCAACTGCCACACGCCTTCCCGCCCACTTTCCGCGAGATAGGCCAATCGCCCAACGGGAGTATCAGCAGAAACACCTTTGAGAACCGCTATCGATACCGCTTCCAGCATCAGCGTGGTGTCGCTTGGGACAAGTGAGATGGCCTGCTGAACGGCAGCTCGTGCATTGTCGGAGACGGCAGCATTCGCCTGCGCGACTTCCGCCCAGCCCTTCGCGCTGCGAGTGCCGCCGGTCGGAACGGGGCCTTCAGCCCAACCTCTCGCCGTGTCTTTGGCTTGTTCCGAGCCCTGGCGTGCAACTTCTGATCGATTAGCCTCGTCCTGTGCGCGGTCAGCCTCATCGTTCGCACGTTCTGCCTGGATAAAAGCAGCGCTTTCAGCAGCTGCTGCGAACTTCGCCATCGCTTGCGCATCGGTGTCGGTCGGCAGCACCCCGTACTGACCCGTACGGCGCAGGATGTCCGCCTGGCTCTCGCCGCGCAGGCCACGTACCTCACCTTTGAAGAACTGCGCGGTCATGGATTCACTACCCCTGGTTCGAGAATAAAGGCGCCGATCGCGAGCTTGTCCTGCTGTCCATCGCTGTACGTCACGACAGAATCGTATGCGTACGCATCGGCCTGGCCCGGCTCTGGCTTATTTAGGCCGGTGGGAAATGACTTGAGCGTCGCGGCGGTGATCCGCGGATAGAGCGACAACAAGCGAACGCCGGGTTGATCTGCGACCGCAGTATCTAGAAACGGTACATTGGACAAATCTGCTAAGGCTCCACCAGGGGCTCCGGCATACAGTCGCACTTGCAGCTTCACGGAACCTCCGGCGATCGGTATCGGGGCGCCGCGATAATAGAGGTTTATCGTCGGCGCCCACGCGACATTGCGTGAGGCCGTAAGGTCGAGACTTACGGTCATGGCTGATCCTGCGGTCTATTGCTCGATGACGAGCGCGTTCACGGTTGCGCCGATTAGCGCGGTCAATGCGCCGGTGATCAGCGCCTGGACCTCGACTTTCACTTGCGCCTGGGTAACCGACAGAGATCCAGCCACCAAAGTGCTGCGAGAGGTCCCGTTGATGCCGGCGGTCGTCGCCTGGATAGGTATGACGAGCGGTGCGACTGCAAACTTCTCGGCCGCGAAGTTCAACGTCGCGACACCAGCCGTGCCGGTCACGGCCTGATAGAAGCGAACCCGCTTGGAGGCGTTGAAGTTGAAGGCGTCTGCCTTGGCTGTGACGTATCCGCTAGTCGCCAGATACATTCCAGACATCGGTTTCGCGCCAGATCCACCCATCCACTCCATGACTTTGAGCAGTGTCCTCGTGCCATCCTGTTCAGGCGCGAGAATGGGCGTCCAGCCGTTCATTCCGTCTGAGCCGTTGGTCACCACCCCAAAGGATCTCTCTGCGCCGTTTCGCACAGCAGTGACGATCTTGCGCAATCCGCTCATGCTACCGCCACCGACCCTGCATAAAGCGGATCGCCTATCGCACCCGCTCCGCTCACCGTGACAAGCCAGTAGTGGTATGTACCCGTTGGGCGCCCCGTGTCGTCGTAGGCCTGGGTGGCGCCCAGCGCGCCCAGCATGTCGCCATTGACTTTAGTGGCGGTCGAAAAACTGAACGCCGTGTTGCGATAAAGCCTTGTGGCTGAGTAGTTCGCGCTCGTTGGATCACGCCACTCTATCGTCGCTTGTCCCGGTGCGGGCGACGAAAGTGCGACTTCTGACACTTGGTCTGGCGCGTCTTGATTGCCGCCGTTACCCCAGCTGGCATCATCGGCATCGCCAGGCGGTATAAGCGTTGGCGGCGGCGGTGCCGTTCCAGTCATCGCCAACGCCAACGCGTGCTTGGCCGTGGTGTCGGTCTCGAAGGTGATTGAAAGTGAGGCGCTGGAAATGTCCTTACTGATCGCGGCGACGACACACAGGTGATCAATGCCTGTCTCAGGGTCCTTCAACTGGTAGGCTTCACCAAGACGCGCATACCAGAGGCGGGGCTTGACAGGGTAAGTGATGCCGGAGAGCTCCCGACGGGCGAACAGCTCATACGCAGTTAGCTGGGCGGCCTGATCCTTGTCGGTCACGAGCTCGCACAGCCACTCTTCCTCCTTCTCTTCGCCACGATCCTGCGACACGTACTCGGTGAAGCGGATCGCAGTGGATTGGACGTACTCCCATTTGTTTGCCTCGGAGCGGTACTTGGGCACCATGGTGTTAAGGCGATCGCGATAGGTTCGCATGCCTGGTGCGAGCCGCTCGCCGTCGGCGAAGTCCTCGACCGTAATCATGTCGAGCGCCACTTTCGGTGACTGGAATCGTATCGATAGCAGCCCGCCCGAGATCACCGGCACACCGGCGCCTGCCGCACAGATGCGCTTCAGGTTGTCCCACAGGCTGATGCCAGGGCCGTCAAAGACATGCCCGTCGCAATTCCAGCCGTTCGCCTCGCAGGTGTTCGCGAATGCCACCCATTGCGGCCAGTCGAAAGAATCCGCCGGGAAGCCGCAGCCATTGACGCGGATTGTCTGCTCACCGGTGACCGGATCAATCGCGTAGCGTCCGCGCGCATAAGTGATCGCGTTCAGGGCGACGTTGCGGTCGAACACGAATGTGTCTTCGTCATCAAACCGATGTGCGCCATCACCACCCGGGAAGGTGCTGTCGCTGCGCGGGTCATAAACCCGGGCCCAACGACCGACGACACCGAACGCCGGGATGCCATTTGCCCAGACCTTGTTGTCTCGATCAAAGCGAAAGCTGATCATGCTTGCCGCTATGCCAGAGAGCTTATGCGCCGGGCTCCAGTCCGGCACCGGACCCCAGGGTCCAGCTAAGGCCGCTGGCTCTGGTCTCATGCCCAGCTGGTGCTGCACGTAGAGCCAGGAGCCATAGTAGCCGAACGCCGAAGTGCCGCTGAAGCTGACCGGCTGCCAGTCCATGAGAAACGCCTCAATGCCGTCGATCGGCCCGCCACCGCTCCAGATAAAAACCTTCGACATGTAGGGGTTTTTCGTCTTGCCAACCTTCCCGCCATAGCCGACGTCGTGCAGCTGACTGCCCGCATAGAAGCACCGCCCCATGCCGTAAGGGATCGGGCTGTTTGCACCGATCGTCACCTGATTCACACCGCCGATCGCTCCGGGCTTTTTTGCTAGCAATTGCGAGCCCATCGAGGCGGCTGCAGCAACAGCCGAAGCCACCGATGCGATCGTCGTCGTCGACACTGTAGCGGAGATCGCGGCAGTACCAGCGACCGCGCCAACACCAGTCGCCGCGAGCGCGACTGCACCGGCGATGATCGCCACTTTTGCGAGAACCTTCGACATCAGGCCCTCCAAGCCGCCTTGATGTCGAGCGCCACTAGGTTTGCAGGCTCGTCGCTGTCCTGGTGCCAGCCATAGACCTTATGCCCGAGGCAAATCACAGCCGCGTCGAGCCCGTCGGTGCCTTCCAAAACCGCTATATCCCCGGGCAGCATGCGAGAGTACGGAATGCGCGGCAAGATCGCGTCGAACGCCGCGACCAGGCCGCCCACTTTCAGCGCCGCCCGGCGCGCGCCGATCGCCGAGCGATAACGGGGTAGCGCAGGCGGCTTGTGTCCCATCTGAAGGAGGTGGAACCGAACCATGCGGATGCAGTCGGCCGTCGCATAATCTAGTTTGCGAGCGCGATACTTTGCCAGCGTTGCCTCCAGTGCCACGCGCCGCCGTTCGAGATCGCTCATGTGTTCGGCGTCGCCGCACCCCAGGCACTCGAGCGCGGCATGCCGGTTGCATTCACCATGCCAAGCTCTCCCGGGTAGCAAGCCTGGTGAAAGCGGTCGTTGAGCGCATTGCCCCGCATCACCATGAACAGCCGCTTTGCTGCGCTCTCGAATTCGATGTCGACTGATCGCGTACCGCGAGCAGCCTTCACTGTGGCCGTGTCGATCGACAAGTCAGCGGTAAGCTCGGGCTCGCCGACCACCCGTCCTGTCATCGGGTCATACTCACCAAGGTAGAAGCGCATGCGCGAACCCTGTAGCGCAGGATCGGCCAGCGCTGCGCCGGCGGATGCAGATGGCGGTAAGAACGTCAGCTTGCCGCCGGGTGCCTCGTCACCGGTCTTTTCCTCGAAGGACTCTGCCGCGCCGATCGTGCCGAACAGTTCGTCCAGGCAGTCGTAGAGATCTGCGCCCCAGTAGACGAAGCCGCCATCACACATGCGTACGTCGCGATCCGGAAGCTCGATCTTCATTAAAGCAACCAGGTGCAGGATCCTGCCGTTGAAGGGCATCAGCGGCTCTCGCGTATCTCGAAGCTGATGGCAAAGTTGCGCTGTAGAGCGATCTCCCATGAGACCGGATCGCCCATGAGGAAGCCCTCGATCATCGGCTTGGCGACATGCAGCACCGCGCCCGCGTTCGGCGGCTTGCGCAGCATCTGTGTCAGCGTGATCGTCGCCTTGCCGTTAGCGCCGACGATCACCGGTTCGGCGACGAAATCAAGGTAATGCTGCCCAGCAATCTCCAGGCTAATCGGCTGCCCTTCGAGAAAGGCGTAAGACGGCTGGACGTTCTGCACCGCCAGCAACCGACCGGCTTGTCCCGCACCGTCGACGGTGATCGGGCTGCTGTCGGACAGATTTGGCGTGCCCGGATTGAAGTCGAGCAGCGGGTACGCCAGCCGCGCGCCATCCTGCATAGCCTTGAGCAGCCGATTGACCCAGATCCGACCTTCCCGTGCATTCGGCAACGGGGGCATGGTGAACATGACCGCATATCGGTTGCCGAGCTGATTGACCCTCTGCGTCTCGGCTCCGCCTGGGGCTTCCAGGAAGCCACCGAAGTCAAGCACGCGGGGCGTCGCACCGTTGGGGGCGGGTGTGGCCGGAAGATCAATCATGGAATCATCCGGCTTTGTTTGCGAGCCAGCGCAACTTGTGCACCCATCGATCCAGCCGACGCGGCCCGCGACGACATGGGGGCAGCAATGTTGGCAGCCCGCCCATCGACCTGACCCCAGAACGCATCGGCGCCCGGGCCGTAGTAGTTGTTCACAACGCGGGCTCCACCGAGCATCGCGCGGGTGCTGGCGTTGCTGTGTACGCGCTCGCCCCCGCGAAAATTCACAAGCTCTGGGCCGCGCTCACCCACTAGCGCCAGCCCGTGAGGAGCGGAACCGGTGCCGCCAGCAAATGCCGGGATCTTGCTCGTTTTGGCCTGCGCGCCTTTGCCGAACAGCCCGATAGAGCTGAGTTGCAGTCCAAGGTTGAGCACACCGCGCATGATGTCGAGAACACCGCCGCCCTTGATCGCGCTGGCGAGGTCCTGCAGTGCGCCGAGCGTGCGGTCGGCCATGTCCTGGAACGAGTGCGCGATCTCCAGATTATGCTCAGCCACCTTCTGCGCAGCCTCCGAGACCTTGTCCATAAAGCCGCCTAGGCCATCGCTGATGACACCAAACCCGCCCAGAACAGCTGATCCCAACCCCTCGACTGAGTCGCCGAGGCCAGTCTCGATCCCAAGCCGGCGTCGCGCTTCTGTAGCCTGACCCTGGTTGATCATGCCGGCGGCGGCGCCCTGCGTGATCGTTGCGTCATCCGAACGAATTTTCTCGCGTGCGGCCACCTCCGGAAACAGCCGCTCGAGCAGACCCTTCAGGTCCTCGCGCAGCTTCTGGAAATGCGTCTTTGTCTTCGCGGTGGAGGCCTTTGCCTTGTCGACCATGACCGTGTCGAGTCGCGCCATCTGATCGGCGATACCGTCGACCATGTCGGGCACATAGCTATGACCAACGACCGCGTCGTACAGGCCGAAAAAATAGCCCTTTACCTTCTGCACCTGCGTGCCGACGGTGTTCCAGATGGCGCCGAGCTTGTCGACGATCCAAGTGCGTACGCCGCTGACCAGGCGCTGCATCACTCCGATCACGTACTCGGGCAGGCCGCCCAGCGCACGATTAACGATTTGGCCGGCCAGCAAGAATGCCTTCTGCCAGTCGCCCTGGAACAGGGCGGTGACCAATCGGATGCCGTCGCCGATTTGCTGAAACACCCCGGCCAGTCCCTGCGCAGCCACCTTGATGACACCCACAACCGCCGCGCCGAACGCTGACGTCAGCGCGCCCTGGAACTCGATGATGCGCCCGGCGACATCACGCATCAGCGTGCCGAGCGGGCCGTTCCACAGCGCGGTGAATGCGTCGGTCACGGCGCTGATCAGCTGCTGCAGCGGCGGTCCCAGCGTCGTCTGCACCGTCTGCCATAGGTCGGATAGGACGGGGCCGATCTTGTCCCAGTTGGCGTAGATTAAAGCGCCGGCAGCGGCCACACCCGCGACGATCGGAATGAGCGGCCCGAGCGCAGCAAGTGCGGCGCCTGCCGCCGCTACACCGACTTCAGCCGCACCGGCGGCGGTGCCGGTCGCCAGCATGGATCCGGCGATCGAACCGAGCGCGGCGAAGAGGGTGGATCCGGCCGAAACGATGGAGCCAATGCCGATCAGCAGCGGGCCGAGAGCGGCGCCGATCACGCCAGCCGCGACCGCGACCTTCTGGATCGGTTCGGGCAGAGCCGCGAAGGCGCCCGCCAAACTCGCGATTGCTTCTGCCGCAGGCTTGATCAGCGGCAACAGCTGCTGGCCGATCACGTCCGAAGCCTGCCCGATCGCTACCTGTGCCTGCCGCCAGGGGGAAGCGTCGGCGGCCGCAGCAGCAGCGCCTTTGAACTGGCGTTCAACCTCGGCCAAAATGACGCCCTGCGCGCCTGCCGCGTTACCGGCTTCGGCCATCGCCTTGATTTGGGCCTTCTGCGCATCGGTAAACTGCACGCCCACGCGCGTGAGCGCCGTGATGCCTTTGACCGGGTCGTTTAACGCTTTGCCCAGCATGATTGCCGCAGCCTGCGGCTCGCCACCGAGGCGCTGCGCCATGTCGATCGCGGCCTGCTGTGCCCGGTCGAACACTTGGCCCGATACATTGCCGAACGTCAGCAGCTGTGCCGTGACCTGCTTCAGGATCACATCGGCATCAAACAGCGAGCGCATCTCCATGGCGTCGGCTGCCTTGGAGAGCTGGTCAGCCGTGTGGCCGCTGGCACCGCCCATGGAGTTGAGCGCGGCGGTCACGTCCGCCATCGCCTTGCCCTGCTCAATGAACCCATCGACGGCAGCCTTGCCAGCCGCCACCAACGGTAAGGTGAACCCGACCGACAGCTTGGAGCCGATCGACGTCATCTTCTGCCCTATCGCCTCGATCGCCTTTGCCGACTTAGCTAGGCGCTTTTCGGCGATGTTCGCGCCCTCTTCGAAGGCAGCAGTCTCTAGTGTCAGATTGACCGCAAGGCGGGCGATGACATCACCTATCGCCATTGGTCATCTCCTGTTTGCGCAGCTTGCGACGGAACATCTCGATCATGCCGTGCTTGCGGTCGGCCTGGGTCGGTGGGTTGAGGTAGTTGTCGAGGTTCTTGAGGTGCTTGCCGGTGCGCCCGAAGTTCTCGATCTGCCAGGCGAGCGTGATCACGCGCTCGTGGTCAGCTTTCATGCGGGCACGCACGATCAGAGCGAAGGTGCGCGGTGTGGCGAGCCAGAACGTGTCCGGCTCTAGGCCGGCTTCGCACCATTGGCGCCAGAGGTCTTCCCACGTGGGCGCGCGGCCTTTCCCTCCGTACTCGCGCCGGGTTTTGGCATGGCGGCATCGTAGGCTTGGCTGAGCGCGGCGCCGATCGCGTCGGCGTTCTCGAACAGCAGGGTTGAGACGTCGCCGAGCGTGAGGTCAGCATGGAACCGCCGCATCGCGCCATACAGCAGCGCGCGCGTTGCGCCCATGAAGCCGGTGCTGGCGTCGGCCAGCACCTGATGCAGCGGCTTGCCGTAGGCGCTTTCCGCCTCGATCAGCCCTTCGTGGTCAAAGACGAGCGTGAACTCGCGATCTCCGTCGAGCTTGAGGGGGACATACCCCTTATGTGCGTTGGCCATCTTACGGCGTCGGCGTCGGAGCGGTGTAGGCTTCCAGGCTGTTGACCGAGACCACGCGGAACGTGGCGGTCGCCTCCTTCAGCCCGCCCACGACGATGCGGCCGTAGGTATAGCCGGTGCACTTGGCCGTGCCGGTGATCTGGGCGACAGGCTCGCCATCAATGGTGATCACCGCCATGAAATTGCGCGTATCACCCTGGTCTCGAGCGTCGGTCAGCAGCACGTCGGTGGTCGACAGCGGGCGCGCGTTCAGTAGCAACTCGAAGTCGCTGTCCTCGTAAAAGCCGCTGATGTACTGCCGGCGCCAGTCCTCGGCGTCGAAGTCGGTGACCTCGATCTGCTCGCGCTCGCCGCCGACCGGCATGTCGAACTCCTTGAGTCCGCGCAGCCGGTAGAGCGCCGTTCCGTCGTGCAGGTGGAACTGGTCCTTGTAGCCAACCGTCGGGGTGGCCGTTTCGTCGGGCATGGCTGAAACTCCTAGACCTATGCCAATCGATGCCAGACGAGCAGGTCCAAGCTCGCCCGGTGAATGAAGCCTTTGCCGGGTACGTCCTCGCCGAGATCGCGAGGGCCGTCGGCTTTGATACGGCCGAAAACGACGCCCTCGACCACCGAGGGCCGCGAGGTGGCCGCGACGATCGCCTCGGCTATCTTCTGCGATGCCGCATGTGTGGCGGCAAAGCAGTCGACCTGGACGCGCGTCTCGTGAGTGCCGGTGTAGCCGTCGAGATCTTCCCCGCGGTCATCGCTGATGACCTGCATGCGCACGTACGGCACCTCAGTGGTCTGGGGCACCTTAACCCAATGGACCTTGCTGCCGACCAGCGACTGCACGCCGGACGCGGCGATAAGGCGAGCGACGAGCCCGCTTCCCAAATCAGCCATCAGCGTCCAGCCCTCGCGGCCTTCTTGGCAATGCGGGCCTTGGCCGCATCGATCTGCTTGGTCAGCTCACCCTTTACTTCCGTGATGACGTTCTCCCCCTCTGCGTCCGCAGTCGGTCGCGCGTAGGGATGTGCAGGCATGTCGACAGTGCCATTCTCCTGCCAGGCGGGATTGCCGCCCTCGGGCCGACCACTCGGGCCGGTGTTGACCGAGACCCCGCCCGATCGTGCGTACCGCTTCGTACCGGGGATGCGCTGGGGCTTAGCTGGCTTGGTCTTGATGCTGGCGATCAGGTCACCCCGGTCGCGCGGCGCGTGATTCTTCATCCCGTTCTCGATCCGGTTCATGGAGTTGACGGCAGTGCGTCGCAAAGCTGCTTTCGCCGTGGCTTTCGGCAGATCCTCCGCCAGCGCACGCTCCAGTTCGCGGAAGCCCGACAGGTCGATCTTCAGCTTCATGACGCGCGAACCGCAGTGAACTCGATCTCGGCCGAGCTTGGCGAGATGCCAACGATGTCCCAGTCGCCAGCGTAGGAGAGCCGATCCTTGATCGTGACAGCCCTGGTGATGCTGTCCGCCAGCATGACGAACGTGGCCGTCTGATTGCCGGTCTCGGCAGCTGCCTGCCGGCGCTCATCGCCGCGCCCATAAAAGACAGCCGTCCACCGCGTATCGACGTCGCTCCAAGCTTCGATCTGCTCGTTGTGGCAGTCGCTGGTGGATGTGGAACGCTGTATGGTCACGCGCTTGTCGCGCTTGCCGGCGGGGGTCACAGAAGATGCCGCTTCAAGCCCTTGCAGAGGCTTTTCGCGCGCTGCTCGGCCTTCGCGAAGACGTCTCCGCCTTCTCGATCGAAGTTGTAGGCGGCGATCAGCACCAGCATGGCGCGGCGGATGTTCCGCGGCACGTCAGCCGGGTCATCGGACCCAGCTCGGACGGTCACGGTGAATAGCTGGTCGGCACTGTAGAACGGCCAGAAAGACGTGCCCGCAGGCGGGAGGAAACGCGCGGGACGGCGGCTCAAGTCGAGTCTGGCGCCAGTGAGCGCAGTCGGGCTGCCGGCGGCGTCGACATACGCGCCACCAAAGCTCGCTCCAGCAGCGATGGGCCAGGCGCGCAAAAATACTGGGCCAAAGCCGCAGAACTGCTCGGTGATTTCGCGCGCCTCCAGGATCAGCCCGGTGTAGTTCTCGACCCAAGCGGCGGCGTCCTGGATGAAGCCCTGGATCTCCTCGTCCTGATCGTTACCGTCGGCGCGCAGCTGCGCCTTGGCTTCGTCGAGTGAGACGGGCAGGGCCATGAAGCCTCCTGTAATTGAGGCAGAACGGCAGCCGGACATGCCAGCCGCCGCAGCCACTCAGCCCTTCGCCTGCTCGGCGAGGTTCTTCTCGACGGCCTCGCGGCCCTCGATCGTGGGATCGTTGAAGTCGATCCGGTTCTGCTCGGCCGTGGTGTTGGCGCGCGGATCGGCGTCGACAGCCGGGCTCGACATGTCGACGTCTGGCACGATCTGCTGCGGCGCACCGGAGGTGTCGATGGTGTCCGCCGGGGCAACGCCGTTATCCTGCTCGGCGGCAGGTTCGCTGGTCGGCACCGGTGCTTCCGCGTCGGCCGGGCTGATCGCGTCCGCGCTGGGGCTGGTGACGCCATTGTCGGCATCGCTGGCAGCCTGGTCTACGCCAACGGGCGACTGCGCTTCGTCAGGCGTGGCTTCCAGAGCGGCGTCTACTGCGTGCAGCACGCCCTTGCGGTTCTGGCCGGCTTCTTCTTCCTTACGCAGCACCAGCAGGTCGGCATGCGACAAGCCGGCAAGTGCGCCCTTTACTTCATCGACGTTGCCGTCGAGGATCTTGGTGAGATCACCCATGGTACTTCTCCTTGGTTCGCCGAAACCTCGGTGCGCCGAGGCTTCGAAGAACCGGGGCGGCGCAAGCCGCCCCGGGCAGGATCAGGCCGAGATCTTGAGAGCGCGCATGGGCTCAGGATTGTGCACGCCACCACCGACGCGCTTGGTCGTGTAGAAGTGCACGAACGGCTTGTTGGTGAAGGGATCGCGCAGGACGCGGATGCCGACGCGATCGACGACCAGATAGGTAGCCTCCATGTCGCCGTAGAGCGCCGCCACGTTGTTCGCGGCCACCAGCGGCATATCGGGCATCTCAACGATCGGCGTGGCGTTCAGGGTCGAAGGCTGGCCCTCGATCATGCTCGGCTGCCACAGGTAGCCGCCGGCGGCATCCTTCAGCTTGCGCACCGCGCCGATCGACAGACGGTTCATGTACAGCTTTGCGCCAGCGGCGAACTCGCTGGGCAAGTCGTACATCATGTCGATAATGCCATCGGTGGTCACCTTGGCGGCATCCCCCGAGTTCATCAGCTTGATGGCGCCGTACGGGTGGCGGGCGGCGTTGGCCGCGCCGGTGACGTAGGTCAGGATGCCATAGGGCTTGTTGACGCCGTCGCCCGAGAGGAAGCCGATGCCTTCCTGACGCGAGAACTCGGTGTCGACTTCGCTGCCAAGCCACTGCTCCAGGTCGACTGCGGCATCGTCCAGCAGCTGCTGGCTGATCGCCGGGTTGGCGTAGAGTTCACCCGGGGTGAAGTCGAGCACGCCGATCTGCGGCGTCGTGGTGGCGGGGCGGCTTGCCGTCTCACCGACCCAGCCGGAGCCGACGTTACGATCCGAGAAGAACTTCTTGAACCCGGCCACGCTGATCGTGATCACGCGGCTGTTCGCACGCATCGGGCTGATGCGCTTCAGCTTCTCGCCAATGGTGCGATCCCACTCGATCGGAGCGAGGTAGCCACCATCGGAATCGGTGCCCTTCGAC
This sequence comes from uncultured Novosphingobium sp., assembly GCF_964277725.1. Lineage (NCBI taxonomy): Bacteria > Pseudomonadati > Pseudomonadota > Alphaproteobacteria > Sphingomonadales > Sphingomonadaceae > Novosphingobium > uncultured Novosphingobium sp. The sequence continues at coordinate 15,772 of NZ_CAXYKL010000099.1, forward strand.
ATCGCGGCCTGGATGTCCGCCGGTGCGCGATCGCCCTTGCGCATGTGCGCCTTGAAGGCGGCGGTGTACTCGGGATCGGCCTGGATATCACCGATCACGCCGCCGTTGCCAAGTTTGGCCGCAGCCTGGATCTTCGCCTGATCATCGAGGGCAGTCTGGATTTCGGTCAGGGCGGCGTTGATCCGCTCTACCTCTTCCGTGATGACGACGTCGCCCATGCCTTTCTTGAGCGCGGTAACTTCCTGCTCGTGCTTGGCCTTGAAAGTCTCCCAGGCGGTGGCGAGAGCTTCGATCGATACGGGGGCTTTGGGCTGGGCTTCGGCGCGCACGGCGATGAGGCCCCGGCCCGTCGCGGCAGCGCCGCGCAGGGTGGTCATCATATTCATGTCTGGTCCTTCAGACGGTGAGGGCAGTAAGGGCGCGAGCCATGATGGCGGCGTCCGGTTCATCGCCAGCGCGAGGCGTGGCAGGGTTGGGATCGCCAGCGCGCGGCGTGGCGGGCCCTATCGCGCGAAACAACTCACGCCGCTCGGAGCGCGGCATGTCGTGTTTCGCGAGAAACTGGTCGAGAGACTCCTTGTCGCGCGGGAAGGCGTCTCCCGCTTCAGCATAGACAGGCATCTGGGCTTCGCGGTCGAGCAGCACGTCGGCGAGACCTGCGTCGATCGCCTCTTGCCCGCGGAAGTAGACGTCCTTGCCGGCGATCATGCTGGTGAACTCGGCGATATCGCGGCCGGAGCGAGCCGAGTAGGTTTCGCACATACCGGCATCAATGTGCTCAAGCGTCTGATAAGCCTCTTTCATCTCCGACTTGGTGCCAAAGAATAGGCCGCGCGCTTCGTGGATCATGATCTCGGCATTCGGCGCGACAGCGATGGTGTCACCCGCCATGGCAATCACCGATGCCGCCGAAGCTGCAATGCCGAGCACCTGCACTTCGACCTCCGCATCGTGGCGACGCAGCAGGTTATACATGGCGACGCCGTCGAACACGTTGCCGCCTGGCGAGTTGATCTCGACCACGATGGGCTTACCTGCGACGCTGCGCAGCGCGGCAGCGATGCGGGGCACTGTGACGCCACCGCCCATGCCGTCGTCGCCGATGTAATCGAAGATCGAGATGGTCGGCCGGTCGGTCGCGAGTGCGGTCACCTCGAAGTGCCTGAATTCCGCCGAAAGAGCGCGGGTTTCGAACTTCCAGTCGGAGCCTGAGCCGACGTTGGCGATCTCGGGCGGGCGGCCACTGGCGACTGCCAGCACGGCGCGGAGGCAGCTATGCTTCATCCTGTGTTTCCTCCTGCATCTGGGCGGCGGCGGTGGTGCCCGGGCGCGGCAGATCGTCGCCGCCGTCGACCGGATTGCGATCGGTGTACTCGCGAGCTTCGTTCGGCGTGATGTACGCCGCGTTCGGCCCCAGAGCTGCCTTTAGAAACTCGGCCTGATCCTTCAGCGAGCCGCGCAGCAATGCGCCCTCGTTGAACTTGGCGTAGTAGTTCTTCTGCTCTTCCGGGGTGAGCAGCCACATCCAGACCGCCTCTTCCCAGATCACGAACCAGGGCATGAGGCAGTAGGTGATGAAGAACAGCGACAGCTGCTCGATGCCGCTGCCCCAGCTGGTTTCGTCGAACATCAGCAGCGGGCGCGGCACGCCGGTGAAGCGGGCGATCTCTTCGGCCTCGCGCTTCATCAGCTCGACCAGCTGTGCGTCTTTGGCGTTCATGCCAAGCGCCTTGGCCTTAAGGCCTTCCTCCAGGATCAGCCATTCGTCTTGCGCACCGGTGCCGGCGTAGTTCTCACGCAGGCTAATCTTCAGGTTCTCGATAGCCTCGTCGCCGAGCGTCTGGTCGGTCTCCAGCGCGCCGCGCACCATCGAGCCCTTCGTCAGCAAGTTACCCGCAGCCTGCTGGGCAGTCACGGCAATGCCAAGCGTATCGGCGGCTACGTCCAGCATGGAAATGCCGTTGATGCCGTCGACCGTCAGCGGGGTGCCGAAGTGAAAGACATCGTCGGTCGATAGCGTAACCCGTCCGCCCGAAGGCCGATCATAGTCGAAAACAAGCCTGAAATCGTCAGTGAGCCGCGGCTTCACCTTGCGGCGAGGCAGAGGGATCAGCTGGCGGACGGCGCCGCGCGACTTCACCTTCAGCGCGTAGGCGTTGCCGTCGTTGATGGCGCACAGCTGCATGTAGCTTTTGAAGCGGCTCGCGGTCTGGAAGTCGTTCGGCTTCTTGTGCAGCACGTTGAACAGCGGGTGCCCCGTCGCCTTTTCCACGTTGCGGCCGTCACGTCGACGTAGGTGCAGCGGCAGCATGCCGATGGACCCGCATTGGAGAGACAGCGCGCGGAAGAAGGTGCTGTTGCGCAGCGCCATACGCTCGTTCACTGCGATCCCTGTCACACCCGTACGCCCGCCTGCGCCGCGCATCATCTCAAGCAGGGACGGGTCGGACAGATCGTAGGTGTGGTATGCTTCAACGACATGGACGGCGGATTGCCGCTGAGCGACCGCCGGTGCGACCGGACGGGACGAGACATTGTGCCGGCCGCCAGCGGCGCGGATGTAGTCGTTGGGCGAAGCCATGCGTTCTCGCCCTCCTAGAGTCGGATCACGCCGCGCCGGGCGTAGACAGATTTCTTCTTCGGTTGCTCATTCATGGCGGCGGCGCCGACCGCCATGGCGATGGTCACGAGGCCGTCGATCCGGCCCCGTGAGCGCTTCTTGTCGAACGCGCGGTTCGCTTGGCCATCTTCGATCAGTGCGGCGTTTGCAGCGCAGGAGTAGGTCACGGGCGAGGCATCGATCACGATCGTCTCGGCCAGGATCACATCTTCCAGCTTCGTGATGGACTTGGGCATGCACAGCTGCTTGTCTTCGAACATGACACGCGTGCCCTGGGCATGCGCTACGAGCTTCAACCCCTTGCCGTCGGGTTTGCCTGGCCCCTCGTAGCGCCAGACCGGAAAGCCAATCTCATCACACGCTTCCATGAAGCCGGCGATGAAGGCGGCGTCGAAGGCGAGAAACGCAATGTCGTGCTCGGCATCGAGCTCACGCACCTTGGCGGCCACGAAGGTCATGTCGATGACGGCGCCGTTAACGGCGGTCAGGTAGTTCTCATCGACCCAATCTTCGTACGGCGCGTTGTCAGCTTTCGCTCGATCCTCCAGCCCATCCTTCGTGGTCCAGTACCAAGTCTTCACCTCATGCCGCACCGGTTGATCCGGCAGGGTGGTGATCCAGTCGGCCGAGAGCGCCGTAAGGTCGTTCTTGCGACTGAGATCGAGCGCCAGATAGCAGCGTTTGCCGCGTTGCTCGTTGCTGTCGACCGCACCCTGCGCCGCTGCCCAGACTTCCTCGGCAATCCAGAAGTCGGCGGCACCGGTGGGGATGCCGAAGTAGAGACGCTTCACTGACGAACTGGTCGAGATCCGCGTTTTCGCCGTGTTCACGCGTTCGCGGATGTTCTCGATCGGGAAGGTCTCGCCGAGCGCGGGCAGCGCCTTACGCCAAACCGCCTCGTTGTCGAAGACTGTCTCTCGGTCCTTCTTGTCGATCCGAGCAACGAAGGCGAACGCGGTATCGTCGCGCACCTTGCCGAGCGCGATGTCCTGGTAGTGGTCGCTGTAGCTGGTGCCCACATGCTGCGCAGTCGCGGGCGTGTTGGTGCCCATAACCATCATGGAGCTGCCGGCCACCTTGGCTATGGCTTCTTCCCAGGTCTTCAGGGCCGTGTCAGTGCGGAACTCATGGATCTCATCGGCGAGTACTGCGGCCGGACGGGGTCCGGATTGGCGATCGCCGCCGGCAAGTGTGCGGAAGAACGAGCCCGTCTCCGGGTGTTCGATCTTCCACGCGTTATCGCCTTCGCCGCGGATGATCACTTCACCGCGGGCCTCCAGGCTGTCTCCCTCGTCTTGCTCGGGGATATCGGCACGGCACATCGCCGTGGCGTCTCGAAAGAGCACATTCGCAGTGGCTTTATCGTTGGCAAGGGCGAACACCTGGGCGCGCGGAATTCCGCACCATCCCATCATGTAGAGCCCGATGCCCGCCATCAGCGGGGACTTGGCCTGACCCTTTCCGGTCTCCAGCCATGCGGACCGGAAGCGGAGACGTCCGCTGGTGGTAAGCCAGCCGAACAAGCTGCCGATCACGAACGTGTGCCAGGTCAGCGGATTGAAGGGCTGCCCAGCCGCTGGCCCGTCCGTCACCGTGAACACCGCGGGGAAGAACCCCAGGGCATGCGCAGCGGCGTCTGGCCGCCAGAATACTCCGCGCCGCTCGCCTTCTCGCATGTCGCGCAGGTGGCGCTCGGCCTGGGCGCGGACGATGTCGCCGGTGACGATCTTACCGGCAACTGCCGCTTCCGCCCAGGCCGTGGTCGGATCTTCGGTAGTCAGGAACGGGTTAGGCACTGCGCGGCTTCAGGTACGAATCTGCGCTGGTGCGCTTGCGCGTGGTGCGGTCGATCTTGCCGCCGCTATTGCGGTCGCGTGGCGACACGCACAGCTCCTTCTCGAGCGCCTGGGCCTGCGATGACGCATTGCTCATGGTGGTCCACCAGGGATTATGCGACGGCACGCCGGTGCGCTTGGCCTTCATCACCGGGCCCGACTTCAGGACTTCCTTGGCCGAGATGTCATAGGTGACATACGCCACCACCAGCCGCTTGATCGAATGCGCGTTCGCAACCGCCAGCTTCTCGGACGCCTTCATCTCGCTGATCAGCGATCGCCAGTATCCAGCCGCGGCTTCGCGATCGGCGGCGCGCCCAAAAATGCTTCGCCAGTTCGGCTCCGGCGGAACTCCGTCACCACCGGGTAGCTCAATGAGGTTGCTCATGGGTATCTCCGGACGAAGTGCCGAAACCCTCCCCCCTCAAAAACTGCTCGCGGTGCAAACGAAGGGGGGCAGCGGTGTCCGGCTGGGCGGCCTTTCAGACTTTTGACCCGGGGGTGTTCAGCTAACAGACCCAATTTGATGAACGATCAGGCTCCGGCCGGCTTTACACTGACGTCGACATCCACACCGCAGCCCAGGACGCAGGCGGCCAGCTTGATCAGCCGAACGCCGACACACATCCTAATTGACGCTTCGGCGCGGTCGGTCACCACAACATGCAGGGCAACGTCTTTCATCGTTTCGGTCATCGATACCTCGACGGTGGCCATCAGCTGCTCCTGTTCCATGGGTGATCAGCGCTGGTCGGTCGGCCATCGCGTCCAACGCCCTTCGCTTCGACTGGCTGGGCCATTCCGAATTGCTGTGCTGTCACGATCGCGTCATGCCGGGCACAGAGGTTCTCGGTGTTGGCGTCGCTGTCATCGCCACCGCGCGCGAGCGGCACTTTGTGGTTAACCACGGTGGCCAGCGTGGTCAGACCTTCTGCATCGCACATCTCGCATAGGCCATCAGTGCGAGCGAGACGGCGGGCACGCTGTTTCTGTCCAGCTCGCCCGCGCAGGCGCTTATCGGGGCCCGTATGTTGCCATGGCTTACGACGCACGCAGAAGCACTGCTTCGTCGTGATGGAGGCGAGGGCGGTTCACCCGGATGGGAGCCAGTCCAATACTCGCCTGCCGCTCCTGGCGGCGTGGGAATAGAACAATACGTGAATCACGTTCCATTCGTCAAGCGGCCTCCGCGACAGGCAGTAGGCTATGCGCTGGCACCCTGATCTGTTCAGCAAAACCCGGGAATGCGACCAATGTGTATCGCCCTTTCACGCCCTCCACCCTGCCGATGAGTCCTTCAAAGCCAGCGCCGGGATACTTGACGCGATCGTCTCGCTGATAGACGTGAGCGAGAGATCTCGGTCGGCCGCGCTGCTCGGCCAGTCGCAAAGCATCCAGAGCGCGATCAGGAATGCGCGCGTACACGTCCAGATGTCGAAAAACGTGAAAATCCGGCACCCGACTTAGCGGCGAGCGGGACATGGCGACCAGCTCCGGCAGGCGATCATAATCAGAGAAGGCAATTGTCGGCGTGAGAGATGCGATAATTTCGCGCTTGAGCTTTGATCGTGGCAGGCGAATGACGCGTGTTTCCCGTGGCGTCCAAGCGCGATAGCCAGCCTCGATCAGTGCGGTCACCAGCGGCACGGTTCGGCTGGGTGCAGTGCGCAAGATGCACCAGTTCATTATGCCGGCACCCGCAAGGTATAGGCACCATCATGATGTCGCAGAAACCCGCGCGTCTCGAAGATGACCTTCCAGCCCGCCGGCAGGGCATCAACCTCCGCCTGGGTAAAGTCGCCCGCAGTCAGTCGCTGCAGGGTGTCATCAAACCGCGCCTGACGTTCCTGCCGCACAGCATGCTCAGCAGCCCGCTTCGCTCGCAGCGCATCATCGTTGCGCTGCCATCCCCTGAGGATATCGACGCACTCGGACGTGCTGGGAAAGAACTTGCAGGTGCGCAGCGCCTCTGTGACCAAATATTCGAGAGCGAGGCATGGAAATTTGCCGATCGCCAGCTGGTATGCACGCACACGTAGCAGGCCGGTCACGCTGTCGTCCTTCCTGCGCGGCAATGTCGTCATCATGCGCAAGCATTTCGCCAGGAACTGATCATCGGGCAGAGCCAGTGCCGGCAGCGGCGCCTTGCTGGCGACAAGCGCAACGGCCAGCTCCTCATCCGATAGCCGCGGCGCCGGTTCCGTAGATGCTATCGTCGAGAGTTCGCTCGAACCCGTCGCGATGGTCAACGACATGATCGCAGGCAGAAGCTCTCTGACGGACTGTGCGTGGCTGGGATAGTCGGGGAGGTCGTTCATTGCGGGTCTCTCGTGGATCGTAGGCTCCGCCCCAGCCGAGGGCGACGATGGCTTCCAGCAGGCGGCCAGGCGGCCATTCGTCGTCGACCATTCCCTCGACCGCCCGAACGAACTTGCGATGAGCCGTCGCGGTGTTGGTCAGATCCTTGGTCCTGCGGTTTTTCAGCAGGTCGGCCCACACGTCGGCCTCGGCCCACTCAGGGCACGGGAAATCCGCTGGGAAGCGGTGAGCCTTACGCGCGGGCGGAATATCTAGATCCGGGTGGGTATGGGTGGTGGGGTTAGATTTATTTTCATTGGGGAGGAGGGAAAGGGAGGGATCGATCTGGACATCGCTCGGACAGTCCACGGACGGTCCTTGGATTGTCGCAGGATTGTCCATGGACTGTCCGTGGACATTTGAAGCCAGCCGACGCGCCGCGTCTCGCTCCTCCTTCTTGCGGGCAGCATCCTTCGCCCGTTTTCCGGCTCGCTCGGCGTCGCGCTCAGCAATCTGTGCGTCCCGCTCCTCGAGGGCACGTACGGCAATCAGGATCGCCGCCATCGGCGCGCCAGCCTCGCTCATAGCGACCATGAGATCTGAGACCTTCATGCTTGCTCGCTGACTGTGATCTCGACGCGCCCAGGCATCTCCGGCTCGGCGAAGTCGTAGGTCGGCAGGAACCGCCGATCATTGATCTTCAAGGCGTCGGCAATGCCGTCGAAGATCGGTTTCATGCGATTCGGAAAGTTGGCCCGGTCACTGCGACGATTTGGCGGTACAAAGCGGACGCACAAAACAATGTCGCCATCCGCCAGCCGCGCTTTGCGCGCGCCAGCCTCTAGTGCGGCAGCCCAGGCTTCATCGCGCCATCGGCGGGTCTCAGCTGCTTTTCCGCGCCAGTGGCCGTTTGCATGTCCCGAAAGCGACGATGGCGGAAAGGGCATAACGATCGCCTTCATTCGCCATCCCCGAAGAACGGAATGCCCAGTTGCGGATCTGGATTGGCGGCCACGAATGCAGCCCGGGCAGCACGAGCGGCGCATAGGGCCGCATGGGAGTCGTTGTGCTCCGTCGCGGCAGCGGCCAGCTTCTCATCAGCACGCAGGAACCGCCGCTCGCAGCAAGTCACGATCTCGTTGTGCTGCTCCAGGCTCGGCTCTGGCGGCATCCATGCCCGTTGGGGCTGATCAACATCAGGGATCGTCATGCAGCACCCGCCTGATAGGCCTGGATCGCGACCAGCAGCTTGTGAGAACCGGCGGCGATGCGGTTAGCAAAGCGGTGCCCTTCATCCTCGTCGAGCTGGTCGACTGCCACGAAGTTGTTGCGTGGTTTGACCAGCCGGGTGCGCACCGGCCCACGCAGCGTGTCGGATCGCTTCTCAAGCTTCGCCAGCGTCAACAGCCGTTTGCGCGCGGCTGCGATGTTCGTGGCGAGGGCGGGATCTTCCTTCGCAAGGTCATTGGCCTTGTCCCGGCCACTCAGAACGGTCGTGTGATCCTTGCCGCCTGCAAAACGCCCGACGGCAACCGAGGAATGCCCTGCCCCCAGCGCCAGCACATAAAGGATCATCCGGGCCCGGATATGGTGGAGGCGGCGGGATTTACCCCGGATGTCGGCGGCTGGGATGCGCGTGACGTCGGAGCAGGCCTTCACGATGGCAGCCATGCTGAACCGGGCGGCTTCGGGAGCCGTGCGTCGATAGGCGGCGGCCTTGATCCGCGAGATCGGGCAGCCGAATTCGCGCGCGATCTCCCCATAGGGGCGCTTGGTGATGATGGCCTGGGCGATCCGTTCGTCCATCGAAACCTGCGCCTGCTGACGCGCGGCATTGTAGCACGCGCCGCATTTGCCGGAGAGGTTGCGCCGGGCGAGCGGCTTGCCGCAGCAGCATAGCCTGGTGGATGACACGCTCATACCGCCTGGGGACCCAGCTTCGTGCGGATGGAGCGAAGCATCCCATTCGCCACATCACGGGATATGCCCATGCGCCGGGTGATTTCCGCGATGGTCAGGTCCTCGGCCAGTAAATCGGCGAACTCATCCATGCGTGGGTTGGGGCGGGGCATTACGAAGCCCTCCGCGCGCGAGCGCCGTCCAGGCGCCACTTGAGGTTGCCGAACGTCTGATAGGCGGCCTCGATATCCTCGCCGCCCAGAAGGATCTCGTCGTCATCGATCCGCTGATCGTTAAGAGCCTTGGCCAGGAACAGCTGACCGCGGGCCGCACCGATCGGCAGGTCGGCATCGGACGTGCAGATGGCAGATACCGGCGCGGCCTTGCCGCCGATCAGGCCCATCACCGGGCCCAGCCGATGCAGCCCGTATTCCTTGCCGATCCGCAGCAGGGTGACGGCGTTCAGGTCGCCGCGTTTATTGCTGGCGTTGTTGATCGTCGTGGCTGACGTACCAAGGCGGTCGGCGATATCCTGATCGCTCTCGCCGCACTCAGCCTTCAAGGCGTTGATGATCGCGGCTACCGCATTGCGGTAAGAAGTCTGATGCAGTGCAACAGGAACGCTCAGGACTGTGTTGCCGTCATTGGGCATACATGGCTCCATGAACAGGGGAAACAGACACGCCCGCCGCCGCAGGGAGGGCAACAGCGGCGGGCGATCCAGCCGCCGAGTGCGGGCCGGATATGATCTTGCGGTGCTTGCAGCCGACATCCCCGCGCACGCCGCAGCGGAAGCAGGGGTCGCGAGGCGAGTCGGGGGCTTCGGTAATTTCGGGCAGGGGCGGCAGTGGACGCTTCAGCGCGGCGCGGGCCTGCGCCTGCTTGGCGGCGAACTGAGACATATCGCGATCATGGTACAGCTTGCCGGTGACCGGTGCGGTTTGATCGCCGGTGGCCACTATCCGGATGCGCCGTGCGGCATTGCGGCGCTCGACCTCGATCAGGCCGCGCTTTTCCAGCTTTTCGAAGATGCGCGAGACGGTGAAGCTACCCCGGGCGCTGATCTTCTTGGCCAGCTCGGTATTCGCTGGGCAGCGTTCGCCAGCCGCCGCAATCGCGGTCAGCTCGGCAAGGATGATCTCATCCTGGCGCAGCAGTTGGTGCAGGCCCATCAGGCGGCACCTCCCCGGCTGGCTCCATATTCACACGCAACTTCGCCGCATGCAGCGAAGGTGAACCGCGTGCTCATGCTGCTGCGCCTTGTGCGTCAGCGCGTCGCTCCGGGAAGCAATCCGCCGTGATGGGTTTGCCAAGCTTCTCGGCAAGATCCACCAGCGGCTGGACGCGCCAACGAGGGACGAAATTCGCCCTCTTCCAGCTGTGAACCGTCGTGAGCGGTATGCCGGTCTCATTGGCGACAAAGGTCACGCCGCCAAGTTCTTCAAGAATGAGGGGGACAGTCTGCATGTCGGTAAATTACGATAACCGTAATTATGACGCAAGCGGATTTACGAAGTCCGTCATCGACGCCGGATTACGAACTTCGCAATGTCGCTTCATGGTGACACACGACGAGATTCTAGCTGAGATGCGCCGCTGGGTGACCTCAGGGAAGGTCAAGCAGAAGGAGATTGCTGAGGAGCTGGGGATTGCGCCGGCGCGCATAACCGAGATGCTCAAAGGCGAGCGCAAAGTGCAGCAGCGCGAGATGCCTATCCTCACCCGCTACTTCGGTCTCGACGAGGGCCCTGATGCGTCAGTGCGTCGGATCGCACGTATCGGCATGGTACCGGCTGGCGACCTGCGCGAAGCGCTGGCCGATTCGAACGGCAGTATTGAAGTGCCGGCTGATCTTCCAACCGGGGTGTTCGCTCTCGAAGTCGACGGGGAGAGCATGAACAAGATTGCGCCGCTAGGATGCGACGTAATTGTTGATCCCAGCGATAAGCAATTGTTCTCAGGCGATCTTTACGTTCTAAATCAAGGCGGAGAGTTCACCTTCAAGAGGTTCCTTCAGGATCCCGCAAGATTGGCTCCGCTGTCGAGTGATCCTTCGCATAAGGAAATTGCGCTCGGCTCAGAGCCCGTCAGCATCGTGGGTCGCGTCGTGTCGGTGCTGATCGGCTCACAGCACCTGCGCCGGATGCAATAACTACGCTGCCCGTACTTCGGCTACCGGGGTCGCCTTTAGCTCGGCGCCAACGTCGAGGTAGAATCGGCCGTCTTCGTCAAAGGACCCGAGCTTCAGGCGCGCCGCATCTTGCTGCGCTTCGTCGATGTTGTCGCGGACTGGCCCCATCGGCCTTCCAAATAGCTCAACTCGAAAACCTCGCCGCATACGCTCGCCTGCTCGACTCCACTTGCACCCTAATTGGAACATACGAAGAACGAGGTCACAAGGCCGAATCCTTAATTACGATCTGAAGCATAAGAAATTACGAAAAACGTATTGACAGGGTGGTTACGGTAATCGTAATTTATCTCCATCCGGGCACACCGCCCTCGTGGAGATCACGATGCCAACCGCATCACACCCTCGCACCGTAACGCAGCACCACTGCGGCTCCGACGTCACGTTCGTCGACATCAACGCCGCCGGGGCCTTGCTGATCAACTTCCTGGACGCGCTTGACGCGGACCAGTCGTCCCAGCGCGCCGCCTTCATGGATTACGCCCGCCGGCGTGCCGAGCAGCAGCTGGTCGCCTGGGGCATCGCACGGTGAGCGCGCTGCGCAACGCCGCGCCGTTCTTCGGCATCGTCGGCGGCACGCTGGCTTTTCTCGCCCTGCTGTGGCGCGCCAATGATGCCGTTGCCCGCATGTTCGAGCGCGATCCCGATGTCTTCGCCTTCATCACATCGCCCTGGGTCGCGCCTCTGCTGATCCTGACCGGCGTGTTTGTGATCGGCGCGACCGCCGCGCTGCTCGTGTTGGCCGGTGCCCGCCACGATCGGGAGCAGGGCGAATGACCCGCGCCACCGTCCTGACCGACGCCGAGGCCACCAGCATCGCCGAGGACATCGGCCGCATCTGGTTCGGCCTTACCGGCAGCGCGCGCCTCCCACCCATCGAAGACCGTATCAACCTCGTGCAGCGCGTCACGCGCAAGGCGCGCGAGGTGGTCGCCAGCCGGCCCGCCGAGGCCTGAACCCGCCCGCAAGGATCACTGCATGTCCGTCACCATCGAAGCCGGCGTTCTGTCCCGCGCCATGAAGTCCGCCGCCGGGATTGTGGAGGCGCGTGACACCATCCCCATTCTCTCCAACGTGCGCCTGCGCGCGGTCGGTGAGCAGCTGGAGATCATCACCAGCAATTCCGAGATCGAGTATCGGCAGCTTGTGCCCCTTGTCACGGGTGGCGATTTGTTGACCACGGTCAATGCACGCAAGATGGCGGCATTGGCGAGCGCCGCCGAGTCAGGTGCGCAGATCGTCCTGGCACTCAAGGATCACGACGTCATCGCCAAAGCGGGGCGATCGCGCTGGACGCTGCCTACACTTCCTGCCGCCACGTTTCCGGAAATGCCTTTCGAGATCGAAAGCAACGGCGGCGCCACGATGTCGGGCAAAGTGCTGGCATCCATTGTTGCGCGTCTGTCCTGGTCGATTTGCAGGGAGGCCACGAGGCATTACATTTGCGGCATCCACATCGATCCTGAGCGGGACGACGACGGCGCTACGATGCGCCTGACCTCCACGACCGGCGACGCATTTGCCAGCATCATTTCCGACACGCCATGGCCTGCCGATGCGCCTGCCGTGACGATCCCGACCGGGATGGCCAAGGAAATGGCGCGCATCGCCGTCGATGCCGATACCCTGCATCTTGCCTGGGACAGCGCCAAGATCCGGATGGTCGTAGGCAACATCACCCTGACCGGCATGCTGATCGATGGCCAGTTTCCCGACTACCGTCGCGTAATCCATGCAGGGTTTGATAACCCGATCCTGGTCGACCCCGATGCCGCCCGCCGCGCTCTGCGCCGCATTGAGATCGTCGGTCTCGACAAAACCCGCGAAATCCTCGTGGATGCTCATGCAGGCGAACTGGAACTGCAGGTCGCGCGGCGCAGCAACGGCGAGGCCAGCGAGCATGTGCCCGCGAACTGCGAGGACGGTTTCCGGACCGCCTTCGACTACAACTATCTGGCGGGCGCGCTGGAAGCGATCGGCGGCGACACCGTCGAGATCCATCAGGCCGCCTTCAACCAACTCGCACTGATCCGCCGCGCCGTGCCCGATGGGGCCATCTGCGGCCTCATGCCCATGCGAATCTAGGGAGGAACCTATGGCAAAGCAGCCCTTCAGCATTCTTTGCACCAGCTGCAAGAATGAAGTCGGCTTCGACATCGATGATGTCGATGGTCTTGACACGGTAATCGATGATGAGCGCAACGAAGCGGCAGTCGCCGCTCGTGATGAGTTCAAGGACTTCGTAGATCTTGGCGATTTGACAGGGGGTCGGCGGCCACTCTGGGAGATGAGCGCAGCCCTGCGCCGCGGCGACATCGGGGAAGCTGAGTACTGGCTCGACCGCATCGCGGAAGAGATCGGCGCACGCGCCATTGAGGACGTTCAGCAGGCCCGTTTTAGCATCCGCGCGCGAAAGGTTGCCTGATGGACTACGCCACTCTTTCCGACATGCAGGCATGGGCCGAGGGCGTCATGCAGCGTGAGCCCGATTTCGTGATTGGCGATCGTCAGCTGCTGCGTTGGTGGGTTCTGCCCCGCAACGAGTATCTGAACGTCTACCTCCACGTCGTGCTCAAGAGCGATGAGGATCGCGCCTTTCATGATCACCCCTGGCCAAATCAGAGCTTTCTGATCGCCGGAAGCTACATCGAGCACACGCCCGAGGGCAGCTTCGTGCGCAAGGCCGGCGATGTCGTGCAGCGCCCCGCAACGGCGCTGCACCGGCTTGAGGTGATCCCGGGCGAGCGGGCGATCTCGCTGTTCGTCACCGGGCCCAAAGTCCGCGAGTGGGGCTTCGCCTGCGAGCATGGCTGGGTGCATTGGCAGGACTTCGTTAACCGCGAGAACACCGGCGCCGTCGGGCGCGGGTGCGGCGAGCACGGCATCCTGTCGCCGGTGACGCCCGAGGGCCAGCCGCGCCGCGAAGCGATCTACGCGAACGCGGGGGCCTGACGTGTGGCTCTACGTACCCGCAACATCCTCTCCCTGTGCGCAGGGGTCGGAGGCCTTGAACTTGGCATCCTGCTCGCCCTCCACCATCGCCAAGAAACTGGCGTGGGCATCTGCTATGTGGAGAGGGAGGCCGCAGCCGCCGCGAGCCTGGTCGCGTCGATGGACGCAGGGTGGCTTCATCCAGCGCCTGTCTGGTCTGACATGCTCACTTTCGACGGCAAACCATGGCGTGACCTTGTTCATATCCTCGCTTCGGGAGACCCCTGCCAAGACAACTCCGTCGCTGGACAACGCGCCGGAGCCGATGGCCAGCGCTTCCTCGCGCCCGAAGTCTGCCGGATCGCCGCAGAGTGCCGGCCTGATCTTATCTTCCGCGAGAACGTCCCGGGGAACGCGGACGGACAGCTTGCAGCTATCGTCCCGTCACTGGAAGGGCTGGGTTACCGCGTTGCGGCAGGAATATTCAGCTCGGCCGAGACCGGCAACACCATGCGGCGCGAGCGACTGTTCATCATGGCCGTCCGCGAAGACCGCGACGGGTGGATGGGAGCGCGATCGGAACGGCACCGTGTATCCAACCTTGCAGGGCGCGGCGGAGAACTGGGAAGCGCCGTCTGTTGCAGTGACGGACGGATCGCGCCTAACCCGGGGTGGCGACCGGTCGGACGAATTGCTCCTGACCGGGCAGGCTGTCGAGACCGCCAAGCGCTGGTCAAGTCCGAAGGCATCGGACCCGGAGAAGGCGGGGCCGAACATGCGTGGCAGCAAGGGGGATGTGCCGCTTCCAGGTCAAGCGGCGCAATGGCCGGGGCCACAGGCACGCGATTTCAAGGGCGTGAACCAAGAAAGCCCGCTCGACCACAACGCGCGCCCGCTGAACGAGGTAGCGTCACACTTCCTCCCGCCGTCATCCCCGGCCCAACCGATAGCCGCTGGATCGACGTCCTCGACCGAATCCCCGAACTCCAACCAGCCCTCAGCGAAGAGGAAGCTCAATCCCATCTTCGTCGAGGCGTTGATGCGATGGCCCA
>NZ_CAXYKL010000100.1:0-15606 GCF_964277725.1 uncultured Novosphingobium sp.
CCTCATGCTCTACAGCGTCCTGGGTTTCGGCGCGCATCACCTGGATAGGCGTCATGGCGTTTTTACCCGACTTGATCATCTGATCGATCGCGGCTCTGGCTGGCAGATGCGCCTACTCGTCATTGTCGCTAGCCTGACGGCTCTGTTGATGACGGTAACAAGCCACGCGGTCGCGCGGTTCGCACCCCCCGATTGGGTGCTGTCAGCGATGCAATGGCGGCTTATCGTCGGTTATGCGCCATTGTTTCTACTCGGCTTTGCCATGTCTCGCTCAGCCTCACTGCTTTCGGAGATCACTGGCAGCACCCGTTTGCCGAGTGCAGTGCTGGTGATGATTGGAACTGCGTACGTGCTCTGGTATCTTCTTATATCTCAGCTAACTGTAATCGTCGATCCGGCGGCGATAGAGATCCCCCTGACGAACTTTGGCGCAGCGTTCTGTCCCCCGGCTGCGGCCGCACTGATCATCCGCTCATCCCTGTCTATCAGGCAGGTTCCCCCCATCGTGAACAACGTATCCGATGCCTCGTTCACGATGTACGTCCTGCACCTGCCATTTATATACGCTGCACGGGCGGCGTTAGGTCTGGTTGCATGGGGCCCCTGGGCGGAGTTTTGGGTAGCCATCACCGTGAGCGGTTGCGCGTCCTATGCCTTTCACCGAAAAGTTGTGCGACGTTCGGCGCTAGCCTCTCTGCTGCTGAACGGCCGCTATCGGGTTAAGAGCACTCTCGCCGGCAGATTTACGATCGCCAACCGGACCGCTTGTCGTGAAATGGCAAATTAAGGCGCGCCGATGAGCTCTGACCATCAGCGCTCTCGCACCTCCCCCCTTGAGTGTTTTTGGGGGATCGGCATCTCCGGGCTTTACCCGGATATACTCGTAGGCCTGGCGCCCTCAGCATTATGCCATGCTGCCACTCACGTATTTCTATGTCGTCGATAATGGCACCCAGCGACCACTGATAACTTTCTCGTCGGAGCATTGCCGCAGGGATGCGGAGTTGAGCGCCTTCAAAATGGATTTGCTTATCGAGTACGATCTGGGGGGGCCGCGGTTCGTTCTTAGGACCAGCGACACCGCCCCCTTGCCGGTAGAGGCCATCCAGCACATGCTTTCTACGATGAAGGCGCTTGAAGAGGACCGTCCGCAACTACATGGTGAATAAAAACGGGTACCGCCGAAGGCTTGAAAGCGCCAATGCGGGATTATGGTTGCGCCTACCTTCCCGCCCCCAATGATACCACGGTCAACAAGCACTTATCGTCCATGGCACAGGCTAGTTGCTTTGCTCGTGCTCTACGGGCTTGGCTTTGCTTGCCTGCATCGGGCAGCGCGTCCATGGTCTGGGGCAGCGTTCTTCTCGCTGTGGTACCCTGCGGCAGGCCTGCGCTTTGCCGTCCTATGGCGCTGCGGACCGCGCATGACGCCGTGGCTGATGGTGACCGAGCTCGCCGCAGACCTTGCTACCGGGACACTACCATTAAGCGACCTTACTCTTCTGGGCGATGCGCTGGGCGTATGCCGTCCGGCGCTGGGCTGCGGCATTGCCGTTGCCGGTGCTCAGTGGATAGCGCGGCGTGCCTCTGGCCCCCTCACGCTGCCGCCGATGCCCTTTGGCATGGCTGCCGTTGCCGGACCGGCACTCAATGCACTGCTGGTCCTGCCGATGGAAGTATTGCTGCCAAGATCGGCACTGCCTCATAACATCATGGCCGACATCGTCATCTCGCTCACGGGCCTTGCCGTAGGCGATCTACTCGGAGTGCTAGTGCTTGCACCAGCGCTGCTCTGGGTGGCCGACGCCATCAGCCAACCCAGCATGCCGCGACGGGCGAGCCTCGCTGTGCGCGCGCTGTTCGAGGATCTGTTGGTCATGGCCGCCTGTCTACTGCTCACCCATCTCCTTTGGCGAGCTGGCCTTGGCGTACAGCCAATGCCAATGCTGCTTGCTGGTGCCTGGATCGGCTTGCGTCGTGGACGCACATCGGCGTGGTTTGCCATTCTTATCGAGATGCTGCTGTTCCTGCCATACTCGGCCGGCAATCTCACGGACGATGCCCGGCTTGAATTGCACTTGGGGATTGCTGCTGTTGTCCTTGTCACCTGGCTGGCAGGTAGTTTCGCAGATGCGCAAGCTACGGCCAAAAAGCAGCTGGAGCGGCGTAACCGAATGCTGTTCCAGGCCGAACGCTTGAAGACCTTGCGTGGCATGTCGGTCGCGGTGATTCACGAGATCAGCCAGCCACTCTCCACCCTCGCCATCGAAGCCGCCCACCTGCGCGATGTCACCAGCGGCCTTGGGCCCGACATCGTCCAGAGTGTTGAACTGGTTGATCGCAAAGCACAGATCCTAGCCGAACTGGTGCGAACGCTACGCCGCTTTGGAGGCCGCGACAGGGCAGAGACTACGATCTTATCGGTCGGGGTTCTAATGGAAGCCGCTCGCCAAATCGTGGCACCTGAGCTGCGCGCCCAAAATTGCCATCTTGAGCTCATCGACCCTTCTCCTGACCTTATGGTTGAGGCGCAGGAGATCGAATTGACGCAGGCCTTGGTCAATCTGTTGCGCAACGCCATCGCCGCCTCCCCGCATAAGAGCGTTAGGCTTCGCGCCAAACGCTCTGGCAATTGCGTGGAAATCAACGTCACGAACGTCCTGGATGAAATCAGGCTTGCCGGTGATATGGGCATGAGCACGCATAGCGGAATGGGGATCGGCCTCATCATTGTGCGCACCATCGTCGAAGCGCATGGCGGCACGCTGATCCGCGACGATATGGGCGATCTCGCCCGTTTCGTTATATCCCTGCCTCTTGCCGGACCGCTGCCATGACTCAATCGTCCCCTATCGCAACCGTCGCCGTGTTGGACGATGACGCGGATCTTGCACAGAGCATCGCGCGACTACTGATCCGGCACGGACACCACACGGCTGCCTTCTGTGCGCCCGAACTCCTGCTTGCCGCCCACACGGCCTCGCCGTTCGCCTGCATCGTCAGCGATATCCAGATGGGCGAGATCGACGGCTTCTCCTTTGCAGAAGATCTTCGCCGGCATGACCCCGGGGTTGCGTTCGTCTTTATGACGGCGTGGCCGACGACCGCCCATGCCGTAGATGCCGTGCGACGGCATGGCGGTCTCGACTATCTGGAAAAGCCGATCGCCGAACCACGACTGGTGGCGGCTGTGCTGGAGGGATTGGCATGGTCAATGCGCGAGCGGCGCATCCATGCGGTAATCGCCAGCTTCACCCGGCGAGAGCGGGAAGTGTACGAATTGCTCGTGCTCGGCCACTCGAACAAGGAGATCGCCGATCGTCTTGCCATCTCGATCCGCACAGTTGAGGATCATCGCGCTGCGATCGTTACCAAGACGCGCACCAATGGCCTAGCCCAACTTGTAGCGCTCAGCCGAGGTGAAGCTTGAACCCAAAGCAGCGATACCTGGGATCCTCCAGTGTTTTAACTTTTTGGAACACCGGGAAATACCCGGATCGACCCCGCGACCATCCATGGACACTTAACTATAGGCAGATCGTGGAAGGAGGCTAAGCACCAAGAGCGGGACAGACGGCGCGATGGAGGCAGCGGTGCCCATCGGCCTCAAAGAGCAAGCGCCCCTCGACGCACTGCGGTAGCTAACGCAACCCGAAGATCGCGGAGCCATTAGCCCGCGACCACACCTTGGCCGGCGAGCGTCAAACTCTCTCGGTGGCCACTTTCGTCCGATCATCCGCATGGTTTTTCAGCAAGCCGTGCTCATCTCTTTGCGCTTTTCCAGCAGGATCCTACTATGACCTGGTTTCTTGCCCGACACCGTCGTCGCTTCCTCAATGCCGGCATGGAAGATACCGTGCGCTGGTGTGCAGGTCCCGATAAGACGGTGATCGGGAACCATCGCACCGACCAGTACTGGATAAGAACATTCGCACCTTCAGCAGCGCCAGTCAGCGCTGGGATCGCCCGCCTGTTCCTGGAAACCTTGAAGCTTGCCGGCGGGTGGGATTACGAAGCTGTCGCCAACCTGATCAACAATTTGCGGGCGACCACCGCGTTCCTTCCCGGTCGCGATATTCCGTCACTAGGGCATGCCCTGCGCCGCTTACAGGATCGCGAAATAGTCTGTATGACCGCTGCCAGCAAACTGGCCCAGCTCGTGTTTCCTGCCGCTGAGGTGCATATCCGGCAGGAGCTATCTTGGCAGGCAATTCTCTCGCGCCAGCAGCACCCGCTGAGCGGCATGGCCCTGCAAAATGCCCAAGACTGGTATGCGAGTGCACAAGACTATGTCTCCTACCATGCGGAATGCCGCCGCATCCTGGCCGGTGAAATGACCCGAGCTGACTTCATCGAGGCCGCCGAAGTAGTGACCAGCCTACTGCGGACCGTGCCCGGCCCGCTTTCCGATCCTGCCATTCCTGACGCGTTCTTCCAGCGCTATTTACTCGACAAAATGCTGTTCCATGAAGGATGCCACATAAAATTCGGTCGTATTGCAAACTGCGACGAGAGCATTCCGGTGAACGATCAAATCCGCCCCGGCCTCTACCAATGCTTGCGCAGCTATATAAGGCTCGGGGCAAGTGAGGCGATGGCGTGACCCACGCTAGGTCACCCGGTGCCATGAACGATGCCCGAGACCCGAGAGTAAACAAAGCCAAGCAAACCGTGATCACGAAGCTTATGTGCATGATCAATCGGCACCGCCCCACACGCAGCGCAATCCGATGGGAAGGCACCTGCTATATCGCATCTTGCAAGCGCTGCGGTAAAAAGATCGTGCGATACAAGGGTCGCCCTTGGCGCAAGCGATAGCGCCACAGCAGAAAGGAGAGCGCCCGGGAGGCGGCAAGCGAGACACCGCCCTGCCCTCCCCATCGCGCCAGCGAGACGCGTGCTGCTATCGCGCCTGAGCTTGTGACAGTTGGGGAACAGGTGCCCAAAGGCTAAGTGCGTCGTCTACGACAGAGCGGCGCGCAATCCCTGTTGCGAAAAGCCGGCGGAAGCGGATTGCTCCCGCCGGTTGAGGAAAAGGCCCTTCACGTTGTGAAGGATCCTCGGGTCGCCTCGTGGCCAGGGTGCTTCCCCGGAAAACTCGCGTACGAGATCGGCGATGTGAGATGCCGGGTCCATCCGGGAAATACCCGGATGTGCATGAGATCGCACCTGACATTCTCAACATCGAGACAAGGTGAGGCAATCCTCCCCACCCGGCGCTAACGCGATTTCCCATAAAGGGGGGCATGCACTCGCGCGCGATTGGAAGACGCAATAACCTTTTATCTACCGGAGTTTACCCGGATAGAACGCCTGAATCAGGCTAGGTACATGAGACGCTGCAAAAGCAGCCAGGTCACGAAACCGGCCTTGTCAGCTTTAAATTTGCCATTGGCTCTTGGATGCATCAGGGTCGTATGGAAGAGATCATGGTCGATATTTCGAACTTGCGGTGCTCAAAACGACTGTCGTGCTATCCTAAGTCCTGGGACGCATGGCCGCGTCGGGGGTGGCACGGCGTCAACATAGACTCTTGGGCGAGCCTATACATGCCAGCCAAGCTCTCGTCCGATTTGCTTTTCTTTAAGCACTTGGGAGAGAGGACAGATCACCACATCGATTTCAGCGGGGTCATCCGCCGCATGCAACGCGAGGCTGTCGCAGATCTGATCCGAAACCAGCACCTTTTGCCGTGGACAAAAAAGAACGTAGCTGAGCATTTCTTCGTCGAGCGACGGGGTCAGAGCGAGCTGATGCTCACGGACCGGGAACACCCCATTCCCGTCTCACAGATCAAATCCATGGTGCTTATGGCGATCGAAGCTGGAAACTTTGAACTTGCCCGCAAGCGTTTAGTCTTTTGCTGGCTCGTGCCGACGGTGCTCTGCACGAAAAAAAACGCACACCTCTCTGCCAAGCCGTTGCAAAGATCTATCGCTCCCGTACTTGCGCTACGCCATAGAAGTCGATGGCATTCCCGTCGAGCTTGTGCGTATCGATGGCACCGCCATTGATCCGACTTCTTATTCGACCCAGGATCTGCTGGAAGACATGAAAGCGATCCCGGCCCGGGGCGCCTTGATCGAAACGCCTTTAAGGGCTGACATTGCCACGAGAATGTTGCGAAGGCGTCTATACCACGATTAAGACAAGCAAAATCAACGCTAGCCTTGATCCACCACCTGCGTGTAACTGCGGCACTACGCTCTGACGCTAATTTAGTAAGCGTCATACGAAGGCCATGGGATACAAGAGCTGCGGGTCTGGCCCCGACCAAAAGACGATTTCGAATGGCTCGACTGGTCGGTCTAAAAGTGGGCGGCCTACTTGAAAGCCGCAGATCGTTTGATGCCGCAGGTTAATTTTTGTAGGCATGACGCTGCTCTTTACGGCGAAACTCGACTTCATGCCGCGGATTGCCGAATATTTTGCAAAGGATGCTGGCGGATATTTCCGCTACTATCACCTAGTTGCGACCGCCGGACCTCAGCTCGTGCGGATCAAAACGATTGTCACGTGGACGCTTGGTGAAGAGCTCGGCAGCCGGAATTCGTAGGATCTCGGACTCACCATTTATGCGAGCGCGCTTGCCTATCGCCTAACACTACGCAGACACGTGCTAGGCCCAATTACTTGCAGGTCGCGCCGGTGCGGTTCAGCGGGTCGAACCGTCTATGGAAATTGGGAGGAGGATCGTGGTAATTCACCAACAATCGCTGGAGAACACGCGCTAATTTACGGCTATATTTACGGCTTCTCATATCGCAGGCGAAGATATCCTGTTATATCAAACGAAATTGCATTCCTGCGTCTCCGCCAGCGGCGCTTTCAGACTATCATTTCGGGTTCGGGAGCGCCGCCCAAGCCACGGTGGTACCAGCAATTATCCTCCACGACGCACCATCGGCGGTGTCATCCTAACGCGTGGCAAATCCGCCAATGCTGCCGGGATGTCAGTCTGGATTGGTTGAGACCCACGGCCCGTTGGCCTCGGCTTGCCTCGATCACATCGTCCGGGATGATCAGCTTTCTGCTAGGCGCGCTAGATTGCCCTGATGGCGAGCATCACAGCCGCCTCGGCACCGTTCTGCCGAATAGCGCCATTATCGACGCGGCCTTGCTTGTCTTTTGCTGACCGTCGAACGAAACGCTGAGGCCGTTATCGGCGCATGCCTCTCCCTCATGTGCGATAATCTACCGTCGCATGGGGCTGAGGGATAAATGAAAGAGGAATGATGATCCGGGCGTTAACATCTAGCGCGATTTCGGGTGTTTCTCGCACGATATTACAATTCCTGACGATCCTTTACCTGACTACGTTTCTGAATTCGGCTGATTATGGCCTCTATGCCTTTACCTTGCCCTTCACGATCCTGACGACAATTCTATTTGACGCAGGGTTTGGGCCGTTGGTGGTGCGCCCCAAGACCATCGAGCCCTCAATGATTTCATCGCTACACCGCTTGGCGATCATCGTCGGGCTGTGCTCATGCATGGTTCTCTTTGCCGGATCGTTCGCTGCCGAGCGGTTCGTTGCCGACCCCCGCTTCCCCGGAGCGCTTCGCCTGATGGCGGTGGTCCCGTTTCTCGGACTGACGGGAGCGGTGCCACGCGCTGTGCTGGAACGCCATCTCGACTATGGGATGATCGCGAAGATCGAGATCGGAGCCTTATCGGTCGCAAGCGCGGTATCGATTGGGGCTGCACTCCTCGGGGCAGGAATATGGTCGCTTTTCGCCTTGTCGATCATCCAGGCCTTGCTGCGTTGCGCTCTTTTCAACGCCATAGCAAAAGTCTCATTTCGCGGACGAAATATCCACCTCGCGCAAATATACGCTGACGGAAAATGGATTACGCTGCAAAACCTGCAAGTCTATTGCAACCGCAACTTGGACAACATCCTGGTAGGCGCGTATCTGGGCAGTTCGGTTCTGGGAGCTTATGCCCTAGCCTATCAGATCATTCTGGTGCCGTTGCAGGCCGCCGCCTGGCCTTTCGGCGCGGTCCTGCTTTCTATCTTGCGAAGGTTGCACAGGCCCGAGGAACAGATCAACGCCTTGAACGGCACCATGCTTTTGACGCTGTGGGTCATAGTGCCAACGGTGAGCCTGGCCGCCGCCATCGTGCCAGAAGTGACGGCGCTGTTCCTCAGCCGCAGTTGGCGCTCCCTGCCGTTTCTTGTCCAGGCCTTGAGCGTGTCTTGCATCGCGCAAGTCCTGGGATCGTTTTGCGGAACGATCTTGATAAGCCAGAACCAGCTCCGCCTTAATTTCTACATCGGACTGGTGAATACGATCATTCTTTCCGCGATATTCCTGATCTCAACGATTTTCTTTGATATCGAAGTCATGGTGTCGATCTATGCTGTTTATAGCATCGTATTTGGCATAGCGCTTCTATGGCTTGGCTATCAAAAGCTTGGCGAACGCTCTTTGAAGTTTGCCACCGCCCTCGCGCCTCCAATGGTTGTCGGAGCGGCCATTGCGCTGTCCGCGCTGGTTCTCAACGCCGCGCTGGCAGATGCGTCAGCCACGAGCCGACTAGTTGCCAAGTTCGCGGCTTTTCTCTCGATCGCCTCGGTCGGCTTTCTCTTCCAGTGGACTGACCTTCGGGCTCTTTTTGCATCCTTCAAAGGGGAAGCCAGTGTATCCTATCGCTAGTGCGCTTCTCAGGAGAGCCAGTCGGCTAGTGGGTCTTGCCAGCCCTGCGGTGGGACCGCAGGGGGCGGTCGACGCGCTGTTTACAGTGGGCGATTTCATCGCCGAGCGGGGGCGACTGCCACGAAATCCTTCTAATCCCGAATCGGGTGTGATGGACTACTTCTTTTGGCGCAAACATCAGCGGTGGGACGATCTACATCATCGGTGTTGCGACAAGGGGCTGGCCAAAGACATCGCCCGCTCGTTGGACCCAAGGGTCTTGGCTCCTGAAACGCTGGAGACCATCCAAGTCGCCGAGGTTAAAGATGCCAGCGCATTGCTTTCACGCATTGGCCCATATCTGGGCAAGAGCCTGGTGATGAAACCTGCCCACTCCAATGGCGGCATCTATTTTCTGAATGGAGACCAGCCTGATCTAGAGCGATACCTTGATCACGCTCGCAAGGACTTCTTCCCGATCGCCCGGGAGCGGCAGTACCATGGCTTGGTTCCTAACCTGATCATTGAGCAGATGTTGGTATCCGGCAACGATACCGTTCCTGAGGACTACAAGTTCCTTTGCATCGGCGGCGAACCGGTGATTTGCCAGATCGATTACGATCGCTTTAGAGGCCACAAGCGTCAATTGTATTCGGCGGTAGATTGGGAGCCGCTGGACGTGGTGTATACTTACCCCAGAGGAACGCGGAGTTTCCCTAAACCCTCCCTGCACAGTAAGATGATAGAGATTTGCCGAAATCTATCGGCCCCATTCGACGTCGTCCGCATAGACTTATACATCCTGGAGGATGCCGTCTATTTCGGCGAGTTTACCTTTACGCCGGATGCCGGGCTGAAGTCATTCTCGGACGAAGATTTTGATCGACGTTTGGGTGCGCTGCTGCGTGCCGCGCGTTCGGAAAGCCGCAATGCAGGGTGATGGGTAGATAGCGCGATCTTGCGCCAGCCATGAGCCGGCGGCATACCTACTCTTACTTGCGTCTCACTCAGCCGGAAGCGGGTGCGAAGCGACTTCGCCAGCAGCTAAGGTATGAGCCGCCCCGCTCCCCACGGTACCTTCAAGCGCGCAGCGCTCTTACGCGAACATTCGGACAAGCCCGCCTTTTCGACGATGTTCGCGCTGACATTTAAAGGATCACCCGGCCAACGATCCCGCCTTATCCTGGCCATTTGGGCCTAACCCTGCCCAGGCATCCCGTATTGACGCAGTGCAGCATTCTTCTGCTATAGCGTGGGTGAAGGGGCACCGATGCGGATTGTCATTATCGATGATAGCGGTCTGCGGGCGACGGTCCTGGATGAGGGCCTGCGCGAGGCGGGGTACGATGACATTCATATTGTCCCCCCGCACGGCGCCTTCGTCGCGCGGCTGGAGCGGATGGCGCCCGATGTCGTGCTGATGGACCTGGGCAGTCCCAGTCGCGATACGCTGGAGGAAATGCTGAGCGTCAGCCGTGCCCTTGCGCGGCCGATCGCGATGTTCGTGGACCAGTCCGACGAGGCGATGATCGGCGCGGCGATCGATGCGGGGGTTTCCGCCTACGTCGTGGATGGCTTGCGCAAGGAGCGGGTAAAGCCGGTGCTGGAACTGGCGGTGCGACGCTTCAACGCCTTTGCCCGCATCCAGGCCGAATTGGACGAGGCGCGCACCGCCCTGTCGGATCGCAAGGTGATTGATCGCGCCAAGTCCATCCTGATGAACCAGCGCAGCTTGTCCGAGCAGGAGGCCTACGCCCTGCTTCGCAGCAGCGCGATGAACCAGGGCAAGAAAATCGTCGACGTGGCGCAGGCGCTGATCACCGCCAGTGACCTGCTGGGAGGGGGACTATGACGACGCACCTCAAGATCGCCTTCCTGGCGCTTAACGATGCCGCGGTGCTGGTGGCCGCGCACGAGTGCGGGTTCGCCGAAGCGGAAGGCCTGTCGCTGGAGTTGATCCGCACCACCAGTTGGGCGACATTGCGCGACCGGCTGGTGTTCGGCCAGGTCCATGCGGCGCAGATGCTGGCCCCGCTGGCTCTGGCGGTGACGTTGGGATTGAGCCAGCAGCCCGCTGCTCTGGCCGCGCCTTACAAGCTGGGCGTGAACGGTAACATGCTGGTCATGGCGACGGACTTCGCCAAGGCGCTGGAACAGGATCTGCCGGCCCGCCTGGCCGATCCGCTGGGCACCGCGCACGATTTTGCCGCCGCGATCGGGCTGTGGCGGCGCAAGCCGGTGATCGGCGTGGTCCACCGCTTTTCCAGCCATGCGCTGATGCTGCGCTATTGGCTGGCGAGCGCTGGCATCGATCCCGATCGGGACGTGGTGCTGCGCGTATTGCCGCCCTCGTTAACGGTGGAGGCGCTGGGCGCGGGGGAGATCGACGGGTTCATCGCCGGCGAACCCTGGGGCAGCGCGGCTGTGGAGGCAGGGCTGGCCGAAGCCGTTGCCATCGGTGAGCGCATCTGGCGGCGCGGCGTGGAAAAGGTCCTGGCCTTTCGCGAGGTCTGGCTGGAGGAAAACCCCGACACTACGGATCGCCTGTTGCGCGCCCTGGCGAAGGCTGCGGCCTGGTGTGACGATCCGGAAAACCATGCCGCACTGGCCGATCTGCTGGCCGATCCGCGCTATGTCGATCAACCCGCAGACCTGATCCGCCGCGCGCTGAGCGGACAGATCGTGGCGCGGCCTGGCGAACCTGCGATCGCCAATCCGGACTTCGTGCTGTTCAGCCGTGAGGCCACGCCGTTCCCATGGCGCAGCCAGGCGCTGTGGATCTATTCGCAGCTGGTTCGCTGGGGCATGGTCGAGCGCGACGACAGCCTCGCCGCCAAGGCGGGATCGGTCTTCAGGCCAGACATCTATCGCCGCGCGCTGGCGGATAGCGACGTGCCGATGCCCGGCGCGAGCATGAAGGTGGAAGGCGCGGTGACGACGCCGCTGTCTGTGGGTTCACGCCAGCGCGAATTGACGCTGGGCCCGGATCGCTTCTTCGACGGGCGAGTCTTCGATCCCGAGCGGATCGACGACTACTTGGCCGATTTTGCACCGCAGCGTTGAGTCGGCGCGAAATTTTGTGCCTTGCAGCATGACGCGAATCGCGAGATAACGATGGCAGCCGCGCGATGAAGCGCGCTGAACTTGGATGCGCCGTCCCAATGGCGGGGCCGTTCATCCTCCACTGATCGCAGCAAAGCCGCTGACCGGACACGCTATAGAGCGCCGTCCGGGCTGCGGCTTTTTTCGTGTCCATCGTCTTTTTGGGGGACGTTTCATGGCAACTGCTTATTGGGATCGGGACGCGCAGGCCGAGAAGGCCGCGCCGACCAACAGCTTCTGGAAGGTCGGCCACACGCCGACCCTGATCGCGGCGTTTCTATACTTCGACCTGGCCTTCATGGTCTGGGTCCTGTTGGGGCCGCTGGCGCCCGCGATCTCGGCCGCATTGGCACTGACCCCGGCACAGAAGGGCCTGATGGTGGCGACACCGACGCTGGCCGGCGCGTTTCTGCGTGTCGTCAACGGGCTGTTGGTGGATCGGATCGGCCCCAAGCTATCGGGCGCGATCAGCCAAGTCATCGTGATCGTGGGTCTGTTCGTGGCCTGGAGCATGGGCGTCAGCAGCTTTGCCGGTACGCTGGCGCTGGGCGTGATCCTGGGCTTTGCGGGTGCGAGCTTTGCGATTGCCCTGCCGCTGGCCAGCCGGTGGTATCCGCCCGAGCATCAAGGCAAGGCGATGGGCCTGGCCGGGATGGGCAATTCGGGCACCGTGCTCGCCTCGCTGTTCGCGCCGGTTCTGGCCAAGCTGTTCGGCTGGAACGCGGTGCTGGGCCTGGCCTGCATCCCGCTCAGCATCGTCTTCGTCGCCTACATGATCATGGCCAAGGACGCGCCGAACGCCCCAGCCCCCAAGCGCATGGTCGATTACTTCCAGCCACTGAGGCAGGCCGATGCCTGGTGGCTGATGGCGTTCTACGCCGTGACGTTCGGCGGCTTCGTGGGGCTGGCGGCCAGCTTGCCGATCTACTTCACCGACCAGTTCGGCCTGACGCCGATCACGGCGGGATACTGCACCGCCGCCTGCGTTTTCGCCGGATCGCTGGTGCGGCCGATGGGCGGTGCGCTGGCGGACAAGATCGGCGGGTCCAGCGCATTGATGGTGGTCTATGCCGTGGCGGCAGCGGCCTTGGCCGGGGTCGGCTTTGCCACCACCCTGCCCGCGGCGCTGGGTCTGTTCGTGCTGGCGATGCTGGCGCTGGGCGTCGGCAACGGCTCGGTCTTTCAGCTGGTGCCGCAGCGCTTCCAGGCGGAGATAGGGGTGATGACCGGCCTGGTCGGCATGGCGGGCGGTATCGGCGGGTTTTACCTCGCCAGCTCGCTCGGCTTTGCCAAGCAGTTGACCGGCAGCTTCGCCCCCGGCTTCCTCATCTTCGCCGCGCTGGCCGTCGCCGCCCTGCTGGGGCTTGGCATGGTGCGCGGCAAGTGGCGCACCCGCTGGAGCACCGACGCACGCATCTGAGCTGACGTAACGAAAGCGGCGGGATACAGGGACCGCCGCTTTCCAGTCTTGAACGCCTGTTCGTCCTGAGGGGGGCGTTTCCATCATGAAGATACTGATCGTTCCGGCGGCCGCCCTGGCCGTCGCCGGGCCCGCTTGTGCCCAGCAGATCGCGTTGAAGCCCATTGCCGAAGCGCGCCTGCGGTATGAACATGCCGAGCAGGACGGGCTACCGATCGACACCAGCGACGCCGTGACCGCCCGCATCCGCGCCGGGGTGAGCGCCAGCAGCGGCGCGATCTCCGCCACCGTGGTGGGACAAGGCAATCTGGCGATCGTGGGCAAATACTATGACGGCCTCAACGGCCCCGCCAACCGCCCGCTGATAGCCGATCCGCAGAATATCGCGCTTTATCTCGCGCAGGTGCAATACAAGTCCAGGGCGCTGACCCTGACCGGAGGCCGCCAGAAGATCGCGCTGGATGATGAGCGCTTCGTCGGCAATGTCGCCTTTCGCGATAACGCCCAGACGTTTGACGCGGTGCGCGCCGAGCTGACTCCGCTGAAAGGGTTGAAGCTGGATGTCGCCTACGCATGGAGCGTGCGGACCATTTGGGGTTTCGAAGGGCGCGGCGTGCGCCAGCAGGCAGTCAGCGGCGACAACGTGTTCGCCAACGTGTCCTACGTTACGCCCGTGGGCACGTTGACCGGCTTTGCCTATCTGGTCGATCAGGACGAGGCGGCGGCGCAAGGCTTTCGCCTGTCCAGTCAGACTTACGGCCTGCGCCTGGCGGGCACGCAGCCACTGTCAAAGGCGGTGAAGCTGTCCTACCAGCTGAGCCACGCCCGCCAGTCCGACTATCACCGCAACCCCAACGATTACCGCGCCGACTATTGGCTGGCAGACGCGCTGCTGGACATTCGCGGCTGGAAGCTGAACGCCGGCTACGAAGTGCTGGGCGCGGACAGAGGCCGGGCGCTCACCAGCTTTCAGACGCCGCTGGGGACCAATTTCAAGTTCCAGGGCTGGGCCGACAAGCTGCTGACGACGCCTGCCAACGGCGTGCGCGATCTGTATTTCGGCGGGGGCTACGGCATGGCCAAGTGGGGTGCGCTTTCGGCGGTGACGCTACAGGCCACTTGGCATCGCTTCGACAGCGACCGGCTGAACCAGCGTTACGGCACGGAGTGGAACCTGCTGGCTTCGGCCAAAGTCCACAAGACCACGCTGTCCGTCCGCTACGCCGATTACAAGGCGAAGGCATTGGCCACGAACACCCGGAAAGTGTGGCTGCAGGCCGATTGGGCGCTTTGATATTTCATGCTTGAGCGATGGTGCGAATCACCATATGCTGCACTGCAAGAGGGCAGAGTTGTCCTTCCAACCATAGCCGATGCGGCCCACTGACGGGCCGCTGACGCGCAAATGATGGCAAGGCCGCCATTCAGACTTTCGGGCTCCACGCCCGAGGGTCCGGATGGCGGCCTTTTTTTTTGTTCCGAAAGGGCCGGGAATGGATTTTCAGCTGAGGGATGAGAGGCAGGCAGAGGGTCTGGAAGAGACCCCCGCCACCTTCGCGGACAGCAGGGAACACCTTGTTGTGGTAGGCAACGGCATGGCCGGCTGCCGCGCGGTGGAGGAACTGCTGGCCCGCGACGGCGGGCGTTATCGCGTCACCATTTTCGGTGCCGAACCGCACGTGAACTACAACCGGATCATGCTCTCCCCGGTGCTGGCGGGCGAGAAGACCTTTGACGAAATTGTCATCAACCCGCGCGCCTGGTATGACGACAACGCGATCGACCTGATCGTCTCCGATCCGGTCACCGCCATCGATCGCGTGAGCCAGACCGTCACCGCCCAAAGCGGGCGCAAAGTGCGCTATGACCGGCTGCTGATCGCCACCGGCTCCGATCCCTTCGTCATCCCCGTCCCCGGCAAGGACCTGCCCGGCGTCATCACCTTCCGCGACATGAAGGATGTCGACACCATGCTGGCGGTAGCCGGCGCGGGCGGCGATGCCGTGGTGATCGGCGGTGGCCTGCTGGGCCTGGAGGCGGCGCACGGCCTGACCCTGCGCGGCATGAAAGTTACCGTGATCCACCTGATGGACACGCTGATGGAGCGCCAGCTGGACGAGGCGGCGGGCTGGCTGCTCAAGTCCGCACTGGAAGCGCGCGGCCAGACGATCCTGACCGGCGCCAACACCGCCGAAATCTATGGCGACGGCAAAGTCGAAGGCGTTCGCCTGAAGGACGGTCGCGAAATCCCCGCCAGCCTGGTGGTCATGGCCGTCGGCATCCGCCCCGCCACGGCCTTGGCGCGCGAGGCCGGGCTGACGGTCAACCGGGGCATCGTGGTGGACGATCACATGGTCACCAGCGACCCGCGCGTGCTGGCTGTTGGCGAATGCGTGGAGCATGACGGCAACGTCTATGGCCTGGTCGCGCCTCTGTGGGACATGT
>NZ_CAXYKL010000101.1:0-6963 GCF_964277725.1 uncultured Novosphingobium sp.
GATGCATGACCAGCGCGGTCAGCTTCGCGCGCATGTCCAGCGAGGAGGCGATCAGGAATTCGTCCGGAGAGTGGATCGCGCCGCCGCAGGCACCCATCGTATCGATTACGGGCACGCCGCAGGCCGCGATATTGTTGCCATCACACACGCCTCCGGTATCCTTCCAGCTCACCGGTGAACCCAGGTCTTCGGCGGCTTGGGAGACGAGGCCGAACAGCCGCTGTGTTTCGCTGGCGATCGGTTTGGGCGGGCGCGCGAAGCCGCCGTGCAAGTGGATCGCGACATCGTGCGCCGCGGCGACCTGCGCGATGGCATCGTCCAGGATTAGCCGCGCCGCTGCCAGATCGTCCGGCCCGCGCGGCCGCATGTTGAGATGCAGCACGGCCAGGTCGGGCACCGTGTTGTTGGGCGCGCCGCCTTCGATCCGGGCGGGGTTGACGGTCAGCCCGTCGCGCCGGGCGGCATGAAGCCGCTGCGCAAGGTCCGCGGCAG
The DNA here is from genome assembly GCF_964277725.1 of uncultured Novosphingobium sp. Classification (NCBI taxonomy): domain Bacteria; kingdom Pseudomonadati; phylum Pseudomonadota; class Alphaproteobacteria; order Sphingomonadales; family Sphingomonadaceae; genus Novosphingobium; species uncultured Novosphingobium sp. The sequence goes on from NZ_CAXYKL010000101.1 coordinate 493, forward strand.
CGACGAGGGCATTGCGGCCATCCTCCGGATTGCGACCCGCATGGGCCGAGCGACCGGTGACGATCGCGGCGAAATTGCCCGAGCCGGGCCGTGCCCGCGCCATGATCCCACCGGGCAGTGCCGGCTCGTAAGTCAACGCCGCCAGCTTGCCCTGCGCCAGGCGAGCGATCAACGGCGCGGAGGACAGCGATCCGGTTTCCTCATCCGCATTGATCATCACGTCATAGCCCAAGGTGGGGCGGCTGCGTTCGTATGCCTCAAGGCCTGCCAGCATCAGCGAGAGGCCACCTTTCATGTCGGCGGTGCCGGGGCCATGCAGCGTATCATCGTCCAGCCAGTCGCAGGCCTGAAAGGCATGATCGGCGGCATAGACGGTGTCCATATGTCCGGTCAGCAGCACGCGCCGCTCCGCCTGGGGGCGGACCCTCAAGACGAAGTGACGGCCGCTCTCAATCGCATTCGCCTTGCCATCAGAGCTGACCTTTTCCACAGGAGCGGGATCGACCAATGTGATCTCTCCGGGCAGGCCCGCAAACGCATAGGCGAGCCTCTCGGCCATCGTGCGCAACCCGCTCAGATTGGTAGTGCCGCTGTTAATGGCCGCCCACTCCAGCGTGCGATCGAGGATCGGTTGGCGGTCGACCGTTTCCAGGAACGCGCTTTCCTCCACCCCGATCATGGCTTCAGCATCCCGGTGATCGCGGCGGCGTTGCCGGAAGGGCTTGCGGCTTCGAAGCTGGCCATCGGGTAGGCGCAGTAATCCGCGGCGTAGTACGCGCTGGGCCGGTGATTGCCGCTGTCGCCCAGTCCGCCGAATGGCATCGATCCCGCCGCCCCGGTCGTCGGGCGATTGCGATTGACCACCCCGGCGCGGCTTTCCAGCACGAAGCGCTGCCACAGGGCATCATCCTCGCTCACCAGCCCGGCGGACAACCCGAAGCGCGTCGCATTGGCGGCGGCGATCGCCTCATCGAAGTTGGCGGCGCGAGTCACTTGAACGATCGGCGCAAAGATTTCCTCATCGGGCGCAGCCACGCCGGTCACATCCAGCACAGCCGGGCGCACGAAGGCCGGGCCCATGCAATCCAGCACCTTGAAGCTGCGGACTTCCGAAGCGCCCAGCGAAACCAGTCGATCGGCACCGGCCCGTGCGGCCTGCGCCGCCTGCGCCGAAATCAATGGTCCGACGTACGGCTCGACCGGATCGTTCCACCGGCCGATGGTGACGCGGCGGGACAGCGCCTCGACGGCTTCGATCAACTGGCGTCCGAACGCCGCATCGGGGACGATCACGCGGCGCGCGCATGAGCATCGCTGGCCGGTCGTGACGAAACTGGACTGGACGACGATCGAGGCGGCTTCCTCGGCATCGCCGTCCCAGACGATCAGGGGATTGTTGCCCCCCAGTTCAAGAGCCAGGATCACGTGCGGCCGGTCGGCAAAGATCCGCCGGAAATGCGCGCCCGCCCCGGCGGATCCGGTAAAGAGCAGCCCGTCGATCTCGTCCGCCACAAGAGCCTCGCCCGTCGACCGGCCGCCTTGCACGATCTGGAACACCCCGGCGGGTAACCCGGCCTCCGCCCAGCACTGGGCCATCGCCTCGCCCGTGGCGGGGGTCAGTTCGGAAGGCTTGAACACCACCGTATTACCAGCGAGCAGCGCCGGTACGATGTGGCCATTGGGCAGATGGCCCGGGAAGTTGAACGGCCCCAACACCGCCATGACGCCGTGGGGGCGGTGGCGCAGGGCGGCTTCGCCAAACGGCATGGCGCTGCGCCGCTCACCTGCCCGCTCGGCCTGGGCGGTGATCGAGACATCGACCTTGGCGATCATCGATGCCACCTCGGCCCGCGTTTCCCACAAGGGCTTGCCGGTTTCGCGGGAGATCGTCACGGCCAGTGCATCGCGCCGGTCCTGAAGCGCGGCCTTGAACGCCTGCACATGCTCAACGCGGCTCGTTAGCGAAAGGCTCGCCCATCCCGGAAAGGCGCGCCGCGCCCTGGCGACGGCCTCGTGGACTGCGGCGGCATCGGCCAGCGGGCCTTCCCAGACGCATTCTTCGGTGGCGGGATCGATAGATCGCAGCATGGTCATGCGCTTCTCGTCACGGCGAAGATGCCTGTCGCGTTGCCGGTGTCGAAAGTCAGGTCGATCGTGCCGGTGTCCGGATCGATGTCCCGGGTGATGAACTCGTAGAACGATCCGGGCACGTCGCGGGTGATCGTGCCGCCGTCCGCCCCGGCGAATGACCGCGAAACCTTGTCCGCCAGGATCGCCGTCTGGCGCACTCGGCCGTTGGCGGAGATCTCTACGGTGGCTTTCAACGGGTAGCCCTTCGCCTTCAGCTCGGTGGCGAGGGTTTCGACATCACGCACCCGCGTGGTGGCGTGGTTGAAGGCGTTGCCCTCAGTCGCGATCCAGGCTGCCTCGCCGGAATGCCTCAACAGCGTATCGTAATCGGCGAGCGACGGCTCGGAGTGATGGCGATCGAACGCGCTCACCAGCGTGCGCAACAGCGCCGCCGCCTCGTCCATCGGCAGATACCCCAGTTCAGACAGCCGGGCGAGGCGTTCTGCGTCCGTTGCCGGCAGGGGATCGGACGATGCGCCGAAGACACGTTCCGCGGCAGACCGCGCTTCAAGCTCAAGCTGATCGATATGCAGTTCGCTGACGAAGAACTGCGGAATATCTTCAGGCATCGCTGCGTGAACATAGGCCCGCCCGGTCATTCGCAGGCGGGGAAGGGGATAGACCCCGCCCATCACATAGCCCAGCGGCTCCAGCAGGCGGGCGAAGGCATGGTGGCCGGACGGCAAGGCCCCGGTTGGGCCATCGATCGTCCGCAATGCGCCATGATCGAATACGATCGCACTCGTCGTATTATCGGCAATTCTTGCAGCGGTGGGCACGCGGGATAGCAGATCGGCGAAAAGCCAGACGTTCAGGGCCATTGCCATCTGGGCCTGGGTCACAACACCTGCGTCACCATCAAACAAGTTTGGCGCGATGTGCAAGGTGCCGAGCGCCTGCTCCACTCCGTGTGGGGCGCCTGCAAGCGCCAGAACCCGCGCCAGACCTGTTTCAGCCGCTTGTGCCACCGCGATCCTCTTGTTTTATTATTTCGTAGTTACGCAACATACTGATGGAGCCAATGCTTGTCCACGTCAGTCGCTCCAGTGATGGCGCGATGAGAAGCGGGCTCGATTGGCCACGCAGCGCGTCGCCCAACCGTTTCGTCATCTTTTTGCAATGCAACATGGAACCGCATTGCCTTCCCCCGCATTTGGTTAGTTAGTTCCTCGATTGTCTGAACGGATGCTGCATGACCCATGTTTCTCGTGATCTGCTTGCTTCTCGTCCGGCCCAAGCCACGGAGATTAGAGCGATCTTTGATGAGCGGGCAGCCGCTCCGCTTCGCCCTATCCGTGTCGCGCTGATCGGGACATACACTCCGCGCAAATGCGGCATTGCGACATTCACGACCGATATCGCGGAAAAGCTGCGCGAGTTTCGCGCCGATGTGGACGTTGAGGTCTATGCGCTGGACGACGCCGATGCGCCGCTGACTTACGAAGGCGTTACGGATACGATCCTGGGCAGCGATCCGGAAACTTTCGCCCGTGCCGCACGCGCCATCAACGAATCGGCTGTGGATGCCGTCTGGCTCCAGCATGAATACGGCATCTACGGTGATGACGACGGCATCGCTGTTTGCGACTTCGTGGACCGGCTTGCCGCGCCGTTGATCCTTACCTGCCATACCGTCCTGGCCGAGCCATCGGACCGCCAACGTACGATCCTGCGCCACTTGGTGACGCGCGCGTCGCGGATCATGGTCATGTCCCGCCATTCGCGCGATCTGCTTTCCCGCGAATACGGCGCAAACCCTGAAATCCTCGAGGTGATCGAGCATGGCGCGCCGGATCGGCCATTTGGCCGACAAGCAGAGTTCAAAAGCCGCTTCGGACTGACCGACCGGAAGGTTCTCATGACGTTCGGCCTGCTGGGTCCGGGCAAAGGGCTTGAGCGCGCGATCGAGGCGCTGCCCGCGATCGTCAAGAACCATCCCGAGGCGATCTATCGCATCGTCGGCGCTACGCACCCGAACCTCGTTGCCAGCCAGGGTGAAGCTTATCGCGAAGGGCTGATGGACTTGGCCGAGCGGCTGGGCGTGTCGGAGCATATCCAGTGGGACAACCGCTTCCTCGATACCGACGAACTGCTGGATCAGCTGGAAGCGTGTGATATCTACATCACGCCTTATCCCAATCTTCAGCAGTCCACATCGGGCACGCTGAGCTACGCCGTGGCCCTGGGTAAGGCCGTGATTTCCACGCGGTATCTCCATGCCTGCGAGCTTCTGGGCGACAACGTAGGGTGCTTGATCGAGCCAGGGTCGCACGAGGAGATCGCCCGCTCTGTCATCAACCTGCTCGATAATCCCGCCGATCTCTCGGCCATGCAGCGTCGCGCTTATGACCGGGGCCGCGAAACGATCTGGCCGCGCTTTGCAGAGGCCACTGCCAAGCTGGCGGCCGCCGCCGTCGCACCCGTGCCGCGCCGAGCGTCTCTCACCGCCACACCTGGGCTTTCAGGCGTCCTTGCGATGTGCGATTCTACCGGGATGCTGCAGCATGCGATCGGTATCGTGCCTGATCGCCGCCACGGCTATTGCCTTGACGACAACGTTCGCGCGCTGATGCTGATGAATGTGGCGGAAGGCCTGCATCCCACCGAGCGCATGCGCTGGAGCATGATTTACGCGTCCTTCATTCAAGACGCCTGGAACCCGGAAGCACAGCGGTTTCGCAACTTCATGCGCTTCGATCGGTCCTGGTGCGAGGATATCGGATCGGACGATTCGAATGGCCGTGCGATCTGGGCACTCGGTCAGACCGCGCTCTGCGCTCCCGATGAGAACATGCGCGAATGGGCGCGCAATCTTTACGAGCATGTTCTGCCGCAGATGAGCGGCATCGGGTCGCCCCGCGCGGTGGCGTTCGAGGTATTGGGCGCAGCCGCGATGCTCCGCTCGGCTCCTGGACATGCCATGTCGCTGGAATTTGTCGCTCGTGGCGGTGATCTTCTGGAACGCCTGTTGGGCGGTGAGCGTCGGCCGGACTGGGCCTGGTTCGAAGCCGTCCTGGGATACGACAATCCACGCCTGCCCCAGGCAATGATAGAAGCGGGCCTTGCGCTAGGCCGTGACGACTGGACGGCATCCGGGCTGGAAACGCTGGAATGGATCTGCCGCAGCCAGCAATCCAGCACCGGTCAGTTCCGCCCGATCGGTTCCGAAAGCTTTGGGAAGGAACACACTTTCCTTCCGTTCGACCAGCAGCCTCTGGAAGCGCAAGCGGCGATCGAGGCGGCCCTGACGGCGCATAACGCCAGCGAAGCCGCCTTCTGGTATGAGCACGCGTCCGCCGCCTGGTCGTGGTTCTTCGGCGGCAACGATCGCGGTGTGCAACTGGCGGATATGGCCACGGGGCGCTGCCGCGATGGGGTGACGCCACGCGGTGCCAACAGAAATTGCGGTGCAGAGAGTATTCTCGCGTTCCAACTTTCCCACTATGCCATGCTAGCGCTTTACCGGATGACGGCCGAATCCCGTTAAGGAAGCTAGTTTGAACTTGATCGAGAAATCGCGTCCCGAAGCTTTGCATATCTTCGAGACCCGCCTACATGCCGACCCTTCGCGGGTCGTTCTGCGCCCATTTCACTTGGGCTGGCAGGGTAAAAACGATCCCGATGGGCGCGCGCAGCGCCTAGTTCGCGATATCTCGAAACTGAGTGAGGAACGGGCGGAGCTGGAATACAGCCGCGTCCTGCGCGATTTCGAAGAGCGCCACTGGCAGACGGAGCGCATCTTCGCCGCGCGCTTCGATGAGGTGGCGGCTAATCTTCACCTGGATGACGCTCTGTTTTCGGAAACGAAGCAGCGGCTGATCGGCAGCTATTTCTGCCACGAATACACCTTTGCCGCCGCAGCGCTGATGAACCCCTCGATCGTGCCGCATCCCGACCAATCGGGCATGCAGGATGGAGCGGTGCGGTTCGTGATGTCTCTTCGCGCGGTCGGCGAAGGGCACATCAGCTCGGTTGCTTTTCGTGAGGGGATCGCCGAATCGGACGGCAATTTCGAGCTATGGCATCAGGCCAGCTTCGCCACATCGGTGGAGCTGGACGATGAGGGCTTGGCCTGCGCGGACTGTCCTGTCACTGTTCGGCGCAATCCCGACTCAAGCTTGTCCAACACGGTCATCTTCCCGATCACTGAACAGCAGCGCGGCGGACTGGAAGACCTGCGCCTCGTCCGCTTCGATCACGGCGGCGGAGATTTTGAATGGATCGGCACCTATACCGCTTATTCGGGCAGCTCGATCCGCTCGGAACTGCTGCGCACGCGGGATTTCCGCAGCTTCGGGCTTGAGCCGATCCGGGGCAACGCCGGTCGCAACAAGGGCATGG